>CAIPQX010000001.1 GCA_903867285.1 uncultured Actinomycetes bacterium
AATCCCCAAGTCGTAGAAGAGTTTGTGGCCCTTGGAATCCCGGTTCTCTGTGAAACTCCACCGGCACCCGATACGTCAGCCCTGCGGGCGCTCTGGTCGGCTGCTGGGAGCAGCGACCTAGTTCAAGTTGCTGAGCAGTACTTGTTCTTGCCTGGACATGCGGCACGGCTGGCAGCGATTGAAGCGGGAGCGATCGGGATTCCGACCTCGGTGGAAATCTCATCCACGCATGGATATCACGCGGTTTCCCTGATGCGCGGATTTTTAGGCGCTGGTTATGAACCGGCTTTGATCAACGCTCATACTTTTGCCGCACCCCTCATAGATCCGCTCTCTCGTGCTGGGTGGAATAAAGATCTCACCGCCAAGTCGAGAACGACGACGGTCGCAACGATCGATTTCGGATTAGAGAAGTTCGGGATTTATAACTTTGTAGAAAATCAATGGCATAACCAATTGCGTCACCGCAGAATTGTGATTCGTGGAAGTGCGGGAGAGATCGTCGACAACAAACTAATAGCACTTGCCGATGGTCCCGCCATAGTTGAGTCAGAGCTGCGCCGGTTTCAGCTCGGGTTCGATCTAAACCTGGATGGATTTGATACCGAACACATCTCGCTAAATGGCAAGATTATTTACAAGAATCCCTTTATCGGTCTGCGGCTGATGGATGAAGAGATTGCTATTGCTACCTTGATGCTAAGGATGAAAGATTGGGTGGAAGGATCTGGCAGTGCTCCTTATCCACTCCGCGAGGCCTGCCAAGACCACCTGATTTCGCTGGCAATAGATGTGTCTGCACTCACAAATAAGCCAGCGCAAACGGAGCGAGAGATCTGGGCGGAATAGGTGGCAGCACCTACTGCACCTTACTGTTTCATAACGGGGATGCTCTACTCTTAATTTATGGACCTACCCGCAAAATCACCGCGCTTTTCAACCAAGTTCTATAGCCTCATCGTCTCTGCCTTGATATTGGCATTTGGTACTGGATATGGATTGAGTCTGGTTGGACAAGGTTTAGCGGCACGCGCCGGTAATTCAGTCACGGTCACTGGTCAAGCCCGCACAAATGCAACGGCTGATAATTCGGTATGGACACTTAATGCGCAAGAGAGTTCTGCGAACGCTGCTTCGGCAGTTTCGAAGGTGGGAAAGAGCGTTGATGCACTCACTAAATATTTGGTTGCAGGAGGAATCCCTGCCAGTGGAATTCAAACCGGTGGCGTTAACACGAATGCCGTTAACGAATATATAAACGGGAATCCAACTGGCCGTGTACTTTCTTATCAAGCTAGTCAGAGCGTCACGGTTCGATCAAAAGATGTAAATCGCGTTTACTCTTTAAGTAATGGCATAGGCGCATTGCTGCAAACCGGAGTGAATATCAATAACTATGGACCGCAGTTCTATGTTTCAAACTTGGCGGCTTTGCGTCCTGCCCTACTGGCGCAGGCCATGGTTGATGCTAAAGCCCGCGGAATATCAATGACGAAGGCGGTCGGCTCCAAACTTGGAAGCGTCATTGCGGTTTCTAGCGGTCCAGTCCAGGTGACTTCTCCGGATTCGGTAGATACTTCAGGCGGTGGAATGTATGACACCACGACGATTCCAAAGACTGTGACAGTAACTGTTTCGGTGAGTTTTAAAGTTAACTGATATTGGGGTGGATATTTCCCCGGGGTTGTAAACGAAGGTTTGGGAGTTCTGGCGCTGGGATACGGCCGCCTATATTGTCTTCAAAGTATGGGAAACCCACGTCCTCACTATTCCAATTTTCGCGCATTTCTACAATCTCTTCGTGGCTGCGTCCAACAAAATTCCACCACATCACGATCTCTTCTAAAAATGGAGTACCACCCAAGAGAACTAACTTTGCTCCGGCGACAGTACTTATTTGTAACGTGGATTTTCCAGCGGCGCTGTAATAGAGGTTAGTTAGTGGCACCTCCTCTGCATCGATCGCAATATCTCCGGCGACGAGCAGTACCCCATATTCAAAGTCCTTGCGTAAAGGTAGTTGGTAAGACGAGCCAGCCGCGAGATTAATTTCGGCTCCTATCAGTGGGGAAAATGTTCTTGCTTCTGATTCTTCTCCCATGAATTCACCTACGAAGAGTCGAACCTTTAACCCCTTCTTCTTTATCACCGGAAGATCTGAGTAGTGGTCAAAGATGGGTGCAGTATTGCGAAAGGTATTAGGAATAACCGACCAGAGTTGTATGCCGTGCATGATCTTGGCATCTGGAGCCGATAGTTCAGAGTGCGCGATTCCGCGTCCTGCAGTCATAATGTTGAGTTCGCCGGGATGAATCATCTGGATGCTTCCCAGTGAATCGCGGTGTTCAACTTTGCCTTCGAATAACCAGCTTACGGTTTGCAACCCCACATGTGGATGTGCGGCCACACTCATGGCATCTTCCTG
>CAIPQX010000002.1 GCA_903867285.1 uncultured Actinomycetes bacterium
CGATCGAGCGATACTTGCAAGACCTTCTTGCTCTGCTCATCGGCAATCTTGGCCACTGAATCGGCGTCGACCGCGAAATCTTTTGTGAATAAGAACTTAAGCATCGGTGGGATTTCTGCAAGGGTCGTGATGCGCTCTTGAATAATAGGAAGAGCCATCTTCACAAGTTCAATCTCATCTGGTGTACCCGTCACGACGCCAGCGCGAGTCAAAAATGGCAGAGACCAATCGAGAAATGCTGCAGGTGTCAATGCGCGAATCTTGTCCCCGTTGATCGCTTCCAATTTCTTCATATCAAAGCGGGCTGGGCTGGAGTGCACGCGTTCGACGGTAAAGAGTTCGACGAGTTCTTTCATGGTGACATCTTCGCGATCTTCCCCGGGTGACCACCCGAGTAGCGCTAAGTAATTGCAGATCGCCTCTGGCAGATATCCCGCATCGCGATACCAGGCGATGGATACTTCGCCATTGCGCTTGGATAACTTGGCGTTATCTTGGCCCATAACAAAGGGAAGGTGGGCAAAGAGTGGGTAATCCTCTGGGGCAACGCCCATCGCTTGGTAGACGCGGATCTGGCGTGGAGTAGATGAAAGCAGATCTTCTCCGCGCAACACATGGGTAATTTTCATCAAAACATCATCAACGGCGACGGCCAAGGTATAGAGCGGTGAACCATCATTGCGAACTAATACGAAATCGGGAACGAAGTTGTGATCGAAGCTCACATCGCCGCGGATTAAATCGGTGAACGTTGTGCTTCCCTCAGGCATAAGCATGCGGACCACGGGCTTGCGACCCATCGCAACGAATTGCGCGATCTGCTCTGCAGTGAGATTGCGACAATGACCGTTATATCCAGGAGCTACATTGGCCGCACGTTGTGCCTCACGAACTGCTTCCAACTCTTCGGAGGAGCAATAGCAGTGATAAGCGAAACCTGTGTCCAAGAACTGTTGCGCATACTTGGCATAAATATCTAAACGTTGTGATTGCAGATATGGACCGTTCGGTCCCCCAACCTCTGGGCCTTCATCCCAATCCAGACCCAACCAACGCAGAGTTCCGAGGGCAGCTTGGATGTACTCATCGGTGACGCGTTCGGTATCGGTATCTTCAATACGAAAGACAAACTTGCCGCCGGTGTGACGGGCGTAGGCCCAGTCGAAGAGTGCGGTGCGGATATTGCCGACATGCAGCTCACCGGTGGGTGAAGGTGCAAAACGGACTCGTACCTCTTTAGCGCTAGACATTTTTTGCACTCACCTTGTTGGTTAGTACGCCGATTCCTTCAATGCTTACTTCTACGGTTGATCCTGCCGCCATTGGTCCGATTCCAGCTGGAGTACCGGTCAAAATTACATCACCCGGCAGAAGTGTCATGACCTGGGAAACGAAGGCGATGATCTCTGGAATCTTAAAGATCATGGAGCTCAATGGCTCTGACTGTTTGACCTCGCCATTAACTTTTGTCGAAATAATCTGCTCACCTGGCAGGTAATCTGTCTCAACCCACGGTCCGATCGGACAGAAGGTGTCGAATCCCTTTGCGCGCGTCCACTGCCCATCTTTCTTCTGCAGATCACGGGCGGTCACATCGTTTGCAATTGTGTATCCAAAGATCACATCAGCAAAGCGTTCCTTTGGAACATCCTTGCAAATACGGCTTATCACGATGGCCAACTCGCCTTCAAAATCCACGCGATCTGACATCCGCGGCCACTGAATAGTGTCATTCGGACCGATCACCGAGGTATTTGGCTTCAAGAAAATGATGGGCTCCTCTGGAACCACTGAATCCATCTCAGCGGCATGGTCGGCGTAGTTCTTGCCGATGCAGACCACTTTGCTGCGCGGAATAATGGGTGCAAGTAACTTCACATCTTTGAGCGCAACTTTAGTTTCGGTGGGCACAATGCCAGAGAAGAGCGGGTCGCCCTTAAGGACCAAGATCTGATCGTTATCGTTAAGGACTCCAAAATGGGGATCGCTACCGATCCCAACCGATTCATTCGGCGTAAAACGCACAATACGCATGAGGTAAGTCTATCTGCTTATTTAGCGCTGCCCTCATCCAGAGTTGGTTGAGCCTTTGTAGCCAGCACAGTTGCGATACGGTGACGCCGACCCACTGGCCGTTCCGCCACTAAATTCCACCCCGCGATGGTGATTTCGCTGCCCGGAATAGGTACCCGGCCCAGCGCTTTCGCCAAGAGCCCACCGACGCTATCAACATCTTCGCGAGCGGTATCTTCTAATTCAATTTTGAAGGCATCGGCAAAATCGTCGATATTTAAACGAGCCGAGACTCGAGCCTGTGCAGTCGTGATCCACTCCACCTCTTGCGCTTCATCGTCATACTCATCGGCAATTTCTCCAACGATCTCTTCCAAGATATCTTCGATCGTAATCAACCCTGCAGTTCCACCGTATTCATCTATGACGACCGCCATATGTATCTGGTCGCGCTGCATCTCTTTAAGTAAATCTGCAGCGGTCTTATTTTCGGGAACAAAGGTCGCGCTGCGCAAATGTTCAGCAACCGTCTCGCTCTGTTCAGATTCGTGATGCTCGTGCACGCGCCGAGCCAAATCCTTTACGTAGGCGATACCAATTACATCATCCAAATTTTCGGCAATAACTGGAATTCGCGTGAAACCCGAACGCAGAGCGAGGGACAATCCCTGGCGCAGGGTGCGATTTCCTTCAATCCAGACGATATCTGTGCGCGGAACCATCAGCTCGCGAACCAGGGTTTCACCAAGATCCAAGACCGACTGAATCATCTCGCGCTGGGAATCGGCAATGATAGAGCGCTCTCCCGCTTGATCTACCAACTTACGAAGATCGGCCTCACTATTGAAGATTGTGGGAAGCGTAATTCCATAGCGCTTGAGTTGGTGCAATATCTTGTTAATCATCAGCGCGCCTGCCACTTCGACAAGATTGACTCTTGCAGATCAAACATCGCCTTCTCTTGTGCTGGTTCTGCATGGTCATAACCCAAACAGTGCAGCACTCCGTGGATCGTCAAAAGATGTAATTCGGCTGCCAAACCGTTCTTTGCTTGGGCTTCTGCAAACTGAGGGCAGAGCACGATATCCCCAACAATTCCGGGATCTGGGGAATGCGGAACAAGTTCATCCATAGGAAAGGAGAGCACATCAGTGGGGCCTTTAAGGTCCATCCACTCTTCGTGCAATTCGCTCATCCGAGATTCATCGACGATTGAAATAGCTAGATCGCAGTCTTCATGCAAGCCCATATGGTGCATCGCAAATTCTGCCACGCTGACAATATCTGTCTCATTGACGCTGACGCCCGACTCATTAGAAAGTTCGATATTCATGATGATCCCGTGAAGGGATTAACGATCACCGCTTCCGGAGGTACGAAGCGGGCGGAAGTTTGCCGTCTTTTCTGCATCAAAGCGCCCGTATGCACTCACAATTTCGCCTACCAAGCGATTGCGGACAACATCTTCAGCAGTCAGATACATAAAGCAGATGTCATCGACCCCGTCCAGGATATCTCCAACTACTTTCAACCCCGATGGAGTTCCACTAGGAAGATCTACCTGGGTTACATCGCCAGTGATCACCATCTTGGAACCAAAACCTAGGCGAGTCAGAAACATCTTCATCTGTTCGGCAGAAGTGTTTTGCGCTTCATCCAAGATTACAAAAGCATCATTAAGTGTGCGACCGCGCATGTAAGCGAGCGGAGCAATCTCGATAATTCCCGACGCCATCAGCCGAGGAATCGACTCTTGATCGATCATGTCATGCAGGGCATCAAAGAGCGGACGTAGGTATGGATCAATCTTCTCTTGCAGAGTTCCCGGTAGAAATCCCAGGC
>CAIPQX010000003.1 GCA_903867285.1 uncultured Actinomycetes bacterium
AGCGCACGATTGGTGTCATGAAATTCCAGGACTACCGCCATCTTTTCGACGATGCGGCAAGCAGCGGTTCCCATCTCAGAGATCACGTCAACTAATTCTGCAGGGACTGCCTTGTTGGGATAGCGCATCCGCGCCAGCTTGGCGATGTGGTGTGCCAGGTCGCCCATGCGCTCGAGATCGGCGCTGATGCGCAGTGAACTTACGAGGCGACGCAGGTCTGATGCGACGGGTTGTTGTCTAGCCATGGTGTTAATAGTGCGATCGTCTAAGGCGTGCTGGATCCCATCGATTGCGAGATCATCGGCGATTACTTTCTCAGCCAGTTGTAGGTCGGCGTTGAGAAGGGCTTTGGTGGCAGATTCGATGGCATCACGAACCAGGGCCGTCATTTTGAGGTGGTCGGCCGTAATCGACTCGAGCTCCTCATGGAATATGTCGCGCATTGGTGAAGGGTACCCCGAGGGCGTGTATGCCACGGGCTGATATGTGAACTTGTGTTAAACAGAATCTGAAGATTTGGGGCTGATTTCCGCATAAGTGGGCACTTGGAGGAGCGCGCACCCCCAAGGCTCCTACGATAAGGGGGTGAGTTGGTTCAAGCGTAAACACGAGGTGACGGAGTCCACCGTCCCACAGGGAATTACGCCTGTCATGGCTGCGCTGCTCGCCAACATCGATGCCGAGACCATCATCATCGGCGCAGGCGACCTTGTCATCTTCATGAGCGAGTCTGCCAATAATTTTAATTTGCATCGCGATGGCCGCATCAACAACGAATCTTTGCAGCATCTCATTCGTGCCGTACGCCGCACCGGAAACATTCAAGAGGCGACGATGGAACTTCCGCGTGGACCACTGGGCACGGGAACCCACGATTTGTTGGTGCGAGTTATTCCCCTGGAAGCCAATGGAATGATCTGTGTACTTATTTTTGACGATAGCGAGATGCGTCGTTTAGATTCAATTCGCCGCGATTTCGTCGCCAATATCTCTCATGAACTGAAAACTCCAATCGGCGCGCTTTCGATTCTCTCGGAAGCGGTGCTAGGTGCATCAGATGATCCAGAGGCGGTAGTTCGATTTGCGAACCGCATGCAAGCCGAGTCGAAGCGCTTAAGCGACTTGGTTCAAGAGATCATCAATCTCTCTCGACTGCAAGATGACGATCCACTGAAGAATGCCAAGGTTATTGATCTCAACGAGGTATTGCTGAACGCCATCGATCAATCAGAGCTCAACGCCAGCGCGCGTCACATCGAATTGGTCTATAGCGAATTAGCTCAGGCGAGAATTAAGGGAGATTGCAGTCAAGTAACTATGGCGATCTCTAATCTAATTGAAAACTCCATCAACTACAGCCCCGAGGGTACGCGCGTTGCTATCGCCTTACGAGTGAATGATGGTCTTGCCGAAGTATCGATTACCGATCAAGGAATAGGAATTCCAGAGAAAGATCTCGAGCGTATCTTTGAGCGTTTCTACCGGGTGGATCCGGCACGCTCCCGTGCGACCGGCGGAACTGGTCTTGGACTATCTATCGTGAAGCATGTCGCGACTAATCACGGCGGCGATGTCTCTGTATGGAGCGTTGAAGATGCCGGCAGCACATTTACCATCCGTTTTCCCATCACATCGCAACTAACCGCCGTGGAGGCCGAGTAATGACAAAGATCCTCGTAGTAGAAGACGAAGCATCATTCTCCGATGCACTCGCCTATCTCTTAGGTCGCGAAGGATTCGATGTTTCGGTAGCCGATACCGGTCCCGGAGCAATTGAAGAGTTCGATCGCCATGGCGCTGATCTCATTCTGCTCGATCTCATGCTTCCTGGCCTACCTGGAACCGAAGTCTGCCGCCAGATTCGCACGCGCTCTAACGTTCCGGTAATTATGTTGACCGCGAAAGATACTGAAGTCGATAAGGTCGTCGGACTTGAACTTGGCGCCGATGACTATGTAACTAAGCCTTATTCCACTCGTGAACTTGTTGCGCGTATCCGTGCCGTTCTTCGTCGTCGCGGCGAAGACGATGTTTCTACCGATGGTTTACTCTCTGCCGGACCAGTTCGCATTGATGTCGAACGTCACTTGGTCACAGTTAACGGAACACCACAACCACTTCCACTCAAGGAGTTTGAACTCTTGGAGTTCTTAGTTCGCAATAGTGGTCGCGTCTTAACACGTTCGCAGTTGATTGATCGCGTCTGGGGTAGCGATTACTTTGGCGATACCAAGACCCTGGACGTCCACGTAAAGCGCTTGCGTGCCAAGATTGAAGCAGATCCAGGCAACCCGGTCTTTATTCAGACCGTACGCGGACTTGGATATAAGTTCGAGGCGTAATTATTTGGTAGGAGCTGGCGTTCCACCAACGTTGGCAAAGTAATCACTCTTAGCGCGAACGAGCGCACTGAGTGTTATTGATTTCGACTTTGCAAATGAGAGAACAACATCTACGCGATCTCCTGCAGTTGCATTGAGCCCAAGGACAACACCTGTTGCATTCGCCGAATCTCCGGAGAAGATGACTGGGACGCCATGGGCCAAATTAAATGGTGCCGCCGAGAGAGTTGCATCGATTCCACCCACGGTGATTCCAGTGAGAGAATTGAATGTCGCCTCTTCATTGATGAATGTTCCAACAATTGCCGCGCTGCCGTTAGGTTGAGCTACAAGGAGAAGATCGCGGATATAGATAGAACCGCTCTGCCCTTCAACGCCATCAGTAACCTGCCTGATATTGCGGGTGGGGGCCTGGGCTCCGCTGGCGCCACAGCCGGTGAGGGCGAGGACGCTGATCAATGCGGTGGCTATGCCTGCGGTCTTCTTCATCATGGCGGAAGAATACAGGGCTTATTCGGCCATTTTTCTGTGACCCAAGTCGCTGGTACAATTGGCGCCTAATCCCAAGGAGCCCATTTAATGTCATTTAAGGTCGGCGAAACCGTTGTATATCCCCATCACGGAGCGGCTCTCATTGAAGCTATTGAGACCCGGACTATTAAAGGCGAAGATAAGATTTATCTGGTTTTGAAGGTGGCTCAGGGTGACCTGACAGTCCGCGTTCCAGCCGAGAATATTGACCTCGTGGGTGTCCGCGATGTCGTTGACTCCGCCGGTCTGGACCGAGTCTTCAATGTCCTGCGTCAGCCATATACCGAGGAGCCAACAAACTGGTCTCGTCGCTACAAGGCAAACGTTGAAAAATTGGCCTCTGGTGATGTCATCAAGGTAGCGGAAGTTGTTCGTGACCTTTACCGCCGCGATCTCGATCGCGGACTCTCTGCCGGTGAGAAGCGCATGCTCTCAAAGGCAAAGCAGATTTTGATCTCTGAACTCGCGCTCGCTGAGCGAACCGATGAAGAGAAGGCTGGCGTAATCCTCGATGAGGTTCTAGCTTCCTAAAGCTAGCCCAGTGACTGATTTAGTTGC
>CAIPQX010000004.1 GCA_903867285.1 uncultured Actinomycetes bacterium
GCCACCAGTGTCTCTCAATATTCGCCAGGTGGATGGAAAAGTTCAACTCCGTGGCGAAAATGAATGGCCTTTAGCTCGCACCGAGTGGAGTCGGCAGTATTTAGAGCTCAGTAATTTATCTATCAATAATTCCGTTCCACAGCAGCAACAGGACCTCACATACGATGCGATGGGAGAAGGTGTAACTTTTTATGGCGCTCCTCTTCTTCAGGGCACGGAAATTACTGGCCCGGTGAGTGCCAAACTCTGGATTTCATCATCTACATCCGACGCTGATCTATTCCTTATCTTGCGCGCATTTAATGACGAGGGAGATGAAATTCTTTTTGAGGGGGCAAATGACCCTAAAACTCCAATGTCGCAGGGCTGGTTGCGGGCTTCACATCGAGAACTTGATCTTTCAAAGAGCAAACCATGGGCTCCTTTTCACAAACACGTGAGTCAGGAACCATTAAAACCGGGGCAGATTTACGAGTTAGATATTGAAATCTGGTCGACTTGCTTAGCTTTACCGGCTGGCTATCGATTGGCGCTGACTGTAAAGGGTTGCGACTTTGATCATGGTTTGGAACCAGTCGAAATGGGTGGACGAATCATGAAGGGAAGTGGTCCATTTAGACATGATCAACCTTTAGATCGGCCAACGGAGATATTCGCGAACCAAGTCACTCTGTATACCGGAGCTAATTATCCGTCCTCGATCTTATTGCCGATAATTCCTTCGAAACCTTAGAGGTGATCCACCATCCAGTCACCAGCAAGGGGATGGTACAAATATGGGTAATTGTTACAAACATGGTTCCCATCGTCGATCATGACTAATTTTGCGTTGCGGGCTTCTGCGACGACTCGCTCTGCATGCTGATACGGGACCAGTCGATCTTTCTTTCCGAAGATAACCAAGAGCGGCTGTTTGAGATTGTGAAGACAACCTTCGAGCGTAATGCTGTCTGCTATCGCTCGCGCCTCCTCGATGCTATGCGCACCAGAATATTGATAAAAGGCGGCACGACTTATCGGTGGACGCGCATCGTAACGGCTGCCGGTGTCGTAAGAGCCACCTACAGTTACGGCCGCCTTAATTCGTGAGTCGTGCGCCGCACTGCGTGCTGCGTAGTACCCACCCATACTCACACCAACAATACCTAAGCGTTTTGCATCTACTTCTCTAATAGTTAAGAGTGTATCAATGGCGACCTTGATCGCACTTTCATAATTTGGGCGGAGTGCAAAATAGAACCCGGATTCCCCTTGCCCGGGACCATCTAAAGAAAAAGTTGCTAAACCTCGAGTTAAGAAGACATTCTCCCAATTGAAAAACTCTTCTTTAGTAGAATCTAACCCCGGCAGCAAAATAACTACTGGTGGATTGCTAGCTCCTGGTGGAGTTCGAAGATTTCCAACCAATTGGTGGCCTTCGAAAGGAATTTCGATACGGCGGGCCGATGGATCGAGATTCTTATGAGCTCGAAGTAATGCAGCTATGGATTTCTCGGTTGCAAACTTATGTTTTGTCATATCCAAAACCCAGACAAATTTTGCAAAGTGATAGCTCAGCGCCGCGCGATTCCATGCATTACCCGCACTAACTTTATGGCCCGCGCGCTCTGCCTCGGCAGCTAACTCGGCATGCATATCACCATTAGAAACCCAGGCATCGAGCCAATTGGACCAGTTTTCTAACGTTGATGTGACGCGTTGAAAGTCATTTGGGTCAACCCCTTGAGTTGTAAAGCGCGGTGCCCAGTGGTCTATTGCCGATTGAATATCTGAATCTCTCATCTCAAAACAGTAATATGTATTGGAGTACAAGTCACTATCTTTTGGGAACCGGTCCTGACGATTCACGTACAACCAGAGTTACCGGGAGAGTTATCTTTCTAGGACTCGTCACCTTGCCCTCGATTTGATTTATAAGTAATCGTGCGGATTCCACTCCCATCTCAAAGTGTGGCGCGCTGACTGTTGTGAGCGAAGGGCTAAAGTCTTCCGAGAATGGCATATTGTTAAAACCAATTACAGAGATGTCTTGCGGAGCCCGCAGACCATGTTTGCGCAGGGCATGGAAAACACCTAAGGCGAGCAAATCGTTGCCAGCAAGGACAGCGGTTACGCTCTTTGGGTTCGCTTCCAGGAATTTATTCATAGCAATCTCGCCAGCTGAGACTGAGAGAGCAGTTGCCTTAATTATCTTCGTGGTCAGCCCTAAACGTTTGGCGGTATTTGTAAAAGCGATACTTCGAACGCTTGCGGTCGAGAGCACGGTCGGTCCGGCGAGATGCAGGACTTTTTTATGGCCGAGAGCCGCTAAATGTTCTAAGGCCGCAGCAATTCCGGCGGCATCGTCCCCAATCACCGAGGGGAATGGAACTCCGGAGGCTTCACGGTTTACGAGGACCGCTTTAACGCCTTGGTTGTGATACTTAGCAATCATGCTGCGTTCGGTATGGCCGGTTGCAATGATGAGGCCATCGACCTGGCGCTCCATAAGGGAGTCAAAGAGAGCATTTTCAATTTCAGCGCTGTTGTCCGTGTTGACGACTAGAGCCGAGTAGCCACGCGAAAACAGGACGCTGTCTACTCCACGAACAATGGGGGGGAAAATCGGGTTAGTTAGATCAGGGACGATAACCCCAATTGTCATGGATTTGCGGGTTCGCAATCCTCGAGCAACGGTATTTGGGGAGTACTGCATCTCATCCGCAATTTTGCGGATCTTCTTAACGGTAGCTTTGCTCACCTGCCCCGCGGTCTCTTGGTTGAGGGAGCGAGAGACGGTACTGACATTGACCCCAGCCCTCTTAGCCACATCGGCCAGGGTGACTCTTGATCGCATGTCGCTACCTTATAGTTCAAATAATGCCTTGACGAGTGCCCCGAAACAGTTAATAATAAAGGGTGCAATCGATTGCATGATTTTGACCGAGCCGTCTAAGGAGTCACTATGAGTATCAGCTCAAAACCAACTATTGGTTGGATTGGAGCTGGACGTATGGGCTTCCAGTTGGCAACGCGCCTGCTTGAGGCTGGTCACGACGTGACCGTTTACAACAGAACTCGCGCTAAAGCAGAGCCACTCGTCGCGCTCGGTGCCAAGGTTGTAGATCGTCCGAGCGACCTAGCAGGCTTAGACGTTGTTTTCATCATGGTCTCTGCCCCCAAGGACCTCGAAGAGGTAACGATGGGCGAACATGGCGTACTAACTGTCGCAGGCAAGTCCCCCAAGGTAATTATTGATTCTTCGACAGTATCAACTGAAGTTTCGGAGAAGGTTCGAGCTTTTGCCACCACAAAAGGCACCGAGTTACTTGCCGCTCCGGTCAGCGGGAATCCCGCAGTTATTGCCGCTGGAAAGTTAACTGTTGCGGTATCTGGCCCTAAAGATGTTTACGCGGAAGTTGCTGGACTCATCAATCTCTTCGGCAGAAAAGTCACATATGTTGGCGAGGGCGAAGTTGCTCGCTTGGTGAAGATTGCTCACAACATCATGTTGGGTGTTGTCTCCCAGACGCTCGCCGAGATTGTTACATTGACAGAGAAAGCTGGAGTCGAGCGGTCTGCATTCCTAGAGTTTCTGAACGACTCGGTCATGGGATCCACTTTCACTAAATACAAATCCCCCTCAATAGTAAATTTAGATTTCACACCAACTTTTACTATCCCTCTACTCCTTAAAGATTTTGATTTGGGATTAGATGCAGCATATGAGTTACAGGTTCCCATGCCGATCACCGCCGCTGCACAGCAAATCACGGCTTCTGCTCGTGGCGCCGGATATGTTGAAGAAGATTTCATGATCCTTCTGATAGAGCAGGCTCGTCGTGCGGGAATGTCTCTTGTGTCAGAAAATAAAAAAGTGCTAAGTGGACTCGAGGTAGAAAGCAATGGCTAATAACACTCCGCTACAAGCCCCGGGACATATGGGGGTTGATTATGAGATGCGCGTTGATTTCGATCGATTGCGTAAATATCGTATTAGGCGGGCCAAAGAGTCGCTCAATTCCAGTGACTGTGGAGCCTTCCTTCTCTTTGATTTTTATAACATTCGATATACAACCCAATCGTGGGTGGGCGGAGCGCTTGGCGACAAGATGACGCGCTATGCACTTTTGACGCGCGATGGCGAGCCGATGCTCTGGGATTTCGGTTCTGCTGTTCGCCACCATAAGTTGTATTCGCCATGGCTAAAAGTCGAAAATAATCGCCCCGGAATGTTGGGTATGCGTGGTGCAGTTGCTCCCTCAGCCGGGCTCATGGAATCGGCTATTAAAGAGATCAAAGGCCTTTTGGAAGATGCGGGCGTTGCCCATCTTCCAGTTGGAGTAGATATTGTTGAGCCAGCTTTTCTCTTTGAGATGCAACGCCAAGGTTTAACCGTCGTGGATTGCCAACAGGAGATGCTTGATGCTCGTCTTATCAAAAATCAAGATGAGATCATGTTGCTTAATCAAGCCGCAGCGATGGTTGATGGCGTATATCAAAATATTGTCGACGTGCTAAAGCCAGGCATTCGCGAGAATGAAATTGTGGCGCTGGCAAATAAGCGACTCTATGAAATGGGTTCAGATCAAGTGGAAGCGATCAACGCAATTTCTGGAGAGCGTTGCAATCCACACCCACATAACTTTACCGACCGCCTGATTCGCCCGGGAGATCAAGCTTTCTTCGACATCATTCACTCCTTTAATGGTTATCGCACCTGCTACTACCGAACATTTGCGGTGGGAAGTAGCACGCCATCACAACGCGATGCATACACAAAAGCTCGCGAATGGATGGATGCTGCCATCGATGCAGTAAAAGTCGGAACGGACACCGCTGCGATTGCCAAGGTCTGGCCTAAGGCGGAAGAGTTTGGTTTTGATAGTGAGTTGGCTGCCTTTGGTCTGCAATTCGGACACGGTCTTGGGCTTGGACTGCATGAGCGCCCAATAATTTCTCGACTCAACAGTTTGGACAATCCGATCGAGATTCGTCCCGGAATGGTCTTCGCCCTAGAAACTTACTGCCCAGCCTCAGACGGCGTTTCCGCGGCGCGTATTGAGGAAGAGGTGGTGGTCACTGATAGTGGCGTACATATCTTGACCAAGTTCCCCGCACAAGAGCTCTTTGTGGCAAATCCTTACTAACATCATGGTCATGTCAAAAGGGATACCCGGTCTGCAGCGAGTAGATCACGTCGGTATTACGGTTCCCGATTTGGAAGAGGCAACACGATTCTTTATTGATGTGTTGGGTTGCGAATATATGTACACGCTCGGGCCATTCCAGAGTGAAGAAAATTGGATGAAAGAGCATTTGAATGTGCATCCTCGGGCGATCATGAGACAGTTGCACTTCTTTAAGCTCAATGGCGTTGCAATATTTGAAGTATTCGAATATTCAGCGCCAGAACAAGATGGAACAGTTCCGAGAAACAGTGATGTTGGCGGTCATCACGTTGCACTCTATGTCGACGATATGGGAGCAGCGCTAGCTCACCTTAAACTGCATGACATTCAAATCCTCGGCGAACCCACTGCCAGTAAGGGTCCTAGCGAGGGTCAACACTGGGTTTACTTCCTGTCCCCATGGGGGATGCAATTCGAATTAGTTACTTATCCAAACGGGAAAGCCTTTGATCACAATCCAGAGAAATTTGTTAGGAAGGTAAAGGAATAAATGCCACTTCATCATAAGCACAAATCGACCGCTCCTTGGCTGGAAGTTGTTGTCATGCCATCGGATTGGGACAACGCTGAGCCCGCTCTCTTAAACAACATGCTTGTAGAGATGGTCCTCATTCGAACCTTCGAAGAGTATTTATTGGAATTGGCCGCAGCCTCGCTGATTCACGGACCGGTTCACTCAAGTATCGGCCAAGAGGGCGGTGCGGTCGCGTCAGCACTCCCTTTACGTAGCGCAGATAGCGTTAACGGCTCGCATCGCGGGCACCATCAATTCTTAGCGAAGGTTTTGACACATCTTCAGCCCCAAGGCTTTGATCCACGTGCAGAATTCTCTCCAGCGGTGCGTGATGTGGTTTTACGTACCCTCGCCGAAATCGCCGGTCTAGATCGTGGATTTAGCCATGGGCGTGGGGGCTCGATGCACCTTCAAATGAAGGAAGCTGGCGCTATGGGCACCAATGCAATCGTCGGAGGCGGAGTACCGCTGGCTGCTGGATTTGCGTGGTCGCATAAGTTCGCGGGAACCGATGCGGTATCGGTGACTTACTTCGGTGATGGCGCCATAAACATCGGTTCAACGCTGGAAAGTTTCAACTTGGCGTCGGCATGGAAGTTACCTATCTGTTTCTTCATTGAAAACAATATGTACGCGGTGTCAACACATGTGATGGAATCCACGGGGGAGCCTCGCCTATCAGCACGCGGTCAAGGATTTAATATTCCCAGCTGGAAAGTTGATGGCATGAACCCTCTCGCGGTTCATATTGCCATGACTGAAGCCGTCGCACATATGAGAGCCGGCAATGGACCAACCATGATTGAAGCCGATGTTTATCGCTATTTCCACCAGAGTGGAACTTTCCCGGGCAGCGCCTTTGGTTATAGGACAAAAGAGGAAGAGGCTAGTTACAAGGCGCGCGATCCTATTTTGCAGGTTTCATCTCATCTCATCCGCCGCGGACTGATCACTCAAGTTGAAATTGATGCGCTGATTGCTCGTGGCAAGAAGTTGATGGAAGAGACTGGAAATATCTTGCTCGAACCAATTCCTGATTCAAATCCACCGAAGCGCAAAATTAGGGATGGCGAATGGCCCGATCCGGCATTTGTTAATACTGGAGTGCGCGGAGATCTGAGCGAATTTAATGGTGCGCGTTATTCAGAACTTAATTCACACCAAGGTGAAATTGTGGAGGCGAAGTTCATAGATTCTGTTGCCAAAGTATTAGGTAGACAGATGGAGAAAGATAATTCTGTTGTCATTATGGGCGAAGATGTGCATCGCCTAGCGGGTGGAACAAACGGCGCGACCAAGGGTTTGAAAGATCGTTTTCCCGATCGCATCCTTGGTACACCGATTAGCGAGAATGCATTTACTGGTCTTGGTGGCGGAATAGCTATCGATGGTCGTTTTAAGCCGATCGTGGAATTTATGTATGCGGACTTCATGTGGGTCGCAGCTGACCAACTCTTTAATCAGATAGGCAAGATGCGCCACATGTTCGGCGGTGACGGAGCAGTCCCATTTGTTCTTCGAAGCAAAGTAGCGATGGGTACAGGTTATGGATCGCAACACTCTATGGACCCCGCCGGCGTCATGGCTACAAATCCCGGCTGGAGAATTGTCGCTCCCACCACTCCATTTGATTACGTCGGATTAATGAATAGCGCATTGCTCTGCAAAGACCCAGTGATCGTGCTTGAGCACGTGGATCTTTACAACTCCACGGGCCCATCACCTGTCACCGATCTGGACTACTGCATTGCAGTTGGCAAGGCAGCGGTTCGTCGGAGCGGCTCCGAATTAACAATTCTGACCTATCTGGCGATGACCAACTATGTTTTGGAAGCGGTCGCTGAATTCCCGGACGTTGATTCCGAAGTAATTGATCTACGTTGGCTAGATCGCGCCAGCATCGACTGGGAGACGATCGGAGCTTCTATTAAGAAGACCGGCAATGTCTTGATCGCCGAACAGGGTGCCATCGGAACTTCCTACGGGGGTTGGCTAGCCGATGAGATTCAAAGGAGATACTTCAAGGATCTCAAGGGTCCAATTGAGCGTGTTACAGGCGGGGAGGCCTCTCCGTCGATCAGCAAAGTGCTGGAGCGGGCTGCAATTGCGAAGAAAGAAGAAGTAGTTAGTAAATTGCAGGCATTGAAAGATTCCGGACGATTTAACGTTAACTAAGAAATCTAGGACAGGGGAAGCTTGTGGATATGCAATTGAAGACCGATCTATTTATCAATGGCCAATGGGTAAAAGGTGCAGGTTCGCTGCCGGTTATGAATCCGAGCACCGGTGAACTCATCGCAGAAATTTCTACTGCGGATCAAGCCCAGTGTGACGCTGCCATAACAGCCGCTCACGATGCATTTCCGGCATGGGCCAAGACGCCATCACGCGTGCGTTCTGAAATCTTGCGCAAGGCATTTGAAATCATGACTGCCGAATCTGACCAGATCGCTCGGTTGATCTCAATGGAAAATGGCAAGACCTTCACCGATGCCAAAGGTGAGGTGAGCTATGCGGCAGAATTTTTCCGTTGGTTTGCTGAAGAAGCGGTTCGAACCCCAGGAGATTTCCGTCATTCACCAAGTGGCGATAAGCGAATTTTAGTTACCCATCAACCCATTGGAGTTTCTTTATTGATCACTCCCTGGAACTTTCCTGCTGCGATGGCAACACGGAAGATCGGGCCAGCGCTCGCAGCTGGTTGCACCGTTATTTTGAAGGCAGCCTCCGAGACCCCACTTACAGCGATTTGGATCGTAGATATTATGCATCGCGCTGGAGTGCCAGCTGGTGTCGTTAACTTCATAATGCCGGAGAAGACTGGTGCCATGATCTCTCGCATGATGCACGATCCACGCCTGCGCAATGTCTCTTTCACTGGTTCAACTGAAGTTGGGCGGATTCTCATTAAAGAATCGGCTGACTTGGTGCTACGCACATCGCTAGAGCTCGGCGGAAATGCCCCCTTTGTTGTTTTGGATGATGCCGACATAGACGAAGCGGTTAAGGGTGCCATGGTTGCCAAGATGCGAAATGGCGGAGCTGCATGTACTGCAGCCAATCGCTTCTATGTCGCCAAAGCAGTGGCCGATGAGTTCACTCAGAAGTTCACCAAGGCGATGGATGATCTCAAAATGGCCGATGGCCTAGAAACTGGTGCTCAACTCGGTGCCAGCGTCTCTCGTAAAGAGCGCGACAAGATTGCAGAGTTAGTGGATTCGTCGGTGGCTGCTGGAGCGCAAGTGCGTTTAGGTGGCGTAACTCCCGCGGGCGATGGCGCTTTCTACCCAGCCACCGTATTAACGGTGCAGAAAGACAATCCAATTCTGAACTTTGAAGTCTTTGGACCGGTCGCTCCCATCGTCACCTTTGACACCGATGCCGAAGCGATTGCGCTCGCAAATTCCACAGAATATGGGCTAATTGCCTATGTTTACTCATCTGATCTCAAGCGTGCGATCAGGACCGCAGAAGCTCTAGAGGCGGGAATGATCGCCATTAACCGTGGCGTCGTTTCTGATCCTGCCGCTCCCTTCGGCGGGGTTAAGCAATCTGGATTGGGCCGCGAAGGCGGTTTCGCTGGTATTCACGAATTTCTAGAGACCAAATACATCGGCGTAGAAATTTAGGCACTAAGAATCCTGCGGAGTCAGGAGTAGGCTTCAGGAATCTAATTAATAGGAGTCCTGTTGCTCACTGCGATACTTAAGAGATACCTGCGCCCTTATCGGGCACAGGTTTATCTCATCCTCTTGATGCTGCTTGTTCAAGCGATTGCGAGCTTGTACCTACCTAATCTCAATGCCGATCTCATTAATAACGGTATTGCTAAAGGAAGTGTTGGTTATATCTGGCATATCGGAGAGATCATGCTCGCCTCCAGCGCCCTCGTGCTCGGGGCATCCATTTGGCTGGCTTTCTTGGCGGCGCGGGTCGCTATGGCATTTGGAAGAGATCTTCGTAGTGCGGTATTTGTGGCAGTTGAAGGATTTTCCGCCCGCGAGCTGAATAAATTCGGGGCACCATCTCTTATCACTAGAAATACCAACGACGTGCAGCAAGTTCAATTGGTTCTCTTCATGGGTTTCACAATGATGATTGGCGCTCCGATCACAGGAATTGGCGCCATCGTTATGGCTCTGCGCTCCAATCTTAAACTTTCATCTTTGTTGCTAGTTGTTCTTCCCATAATGACAGTTTTAATCATTCTCTTACTTCGCCGCATCGTTCCTGCCTTTCGCATGATGCAGGTAAAGATAGACAGAATCAATTTAGTTCTACGCGAACAGATTGCTGGCGTCCGCGTTATTAGAGCTTTCGTGAAGACCAAGCAAGAGGAAGAGCGATTTGCCGAGGCTTCTCTCGATTTAATGCAGACCCAACTCCGCGTAACACGCACCTTTGCAGTGATGTTTCCTTCACTATCAATGATCCTCAACCTATCTTCGGTAGCGGTCATCTGGTTCGGCGGAAAATTAATTGACTCCGGAAACTTGCAAATCGGAAACATGACGGCATTTTTGACTTACATCATGATGATTTTAAGCAGCGTCATGATGGCAATCTTTATGTCACTGCAAATTCCACGCGCCGCTGCTTGCGCAGAACGTATCCAAGAGGTTCTCGATACCCAATCCTCGGTCGTTGAGACCCTGACGCCGCAGAACCCCGAGAAGCGTTTAGGCGTGATTGAGTTCGAAAACGTGGAATTTCGCTACCCCGGCGCAGAACATCCCATTCTTACTGGGATTTCATTTGTGGCCCACCCTGGAGAATTCACTGCAATTATCGGCTCCACCGGCTCTGGAAAATCAACCTTACTAAACCTGATCCCCCGCTTTATTGATGTCACGGCCGGAAAGGTAAAACTCGATGGAATTGATGTGCGTGACCAGGCACTGGAGTCGCTCTGGTCGGAAATCGGTTTAGTTCCCCAGCGCTCATTCCTCTTTGGCGGAACCGTTGCGCAGAACTTGCGGTATGGCAAGGCGGATGCGAGCGATGAAGAGTTGTGGAGCGCTTTGGAGATTGCACAAGCTCGGGACTTTATCGACGAACTTCCCGAAAAACTGGAAGCGCGCGTTGCCCAAGGTGGTACAAATTTCTCTGGTGGACAACGTCAGAGACTTTCGATTGCCAGAGCTCTCGTCAAAAAACCGCAACTCTTGATATTTGATGACTCATTTAGCGCCTTGGATTACACCACCGATTCCAAATTGCGCAGTGCCTTGCACGAAGTAATGGGTCATACGACAATGATCGTTGTCGCACAACGCGTTTCAACTATTTTGCAAGCAGATCAAATAGTGGTCTTAGATGAAGGCAGAGTTGTCGGGATTGGAACTCACACAGATCTTATGAAAAACAGTGAGACTTACCGCGAAATTGTTCTCTCGCAATTGAGTCCAGAGGAGGCCGCTTCATGAGTCAGCGTGCACCTCAAGGTGGGCGCCCACCCATGGCTGGAAGTGTAGGTCGAGGCGGCCCTATGGCCGGGATGATGGGCGGTCCTCCGCAAAAATCAAAAGATTTCAGGGGTTCGTTGCGCCGACTCCTTGGTGAAGTCGGTGAAGAACGTAAAACTTTATACGCAGTCTTTGCTCTGATATCCGCAGCAGTCACAATCGGATCACTAGGGCCCAAGATATTGGGCCATGCAACGAACGATATTTTTTACGGATTCTTAGGTCGCAAATTACCTGCTGGTGTCTCTAAAGCTCAGGTGGTTGCTGGACTGCGCGCCAAGGGCCAAAACACTTTGGCAGATGTGGTGAACAAAAGCGGAGTAATACCCGGCAAAGGAATTGATTTCAGCGCAGTTGCACACTGGATCTTCTTGGCGATCGGGTTATACATAGTCTCATCGCTATTTTTGTGGTTGCAGCAATATCTCTTGGCTGGGGTTACCCAAAAGACCGTCTTTAGATTACGCCGGTTAGCAGAAGAGAAGATCGGGCGTCTACCACTTAGCTATTTTGACGGCACATCTCGCGGCGACTTACTTTCTAGAGTCACAAACGATGTGGACAACATTTCCACATCCATGCAGCAGGGTTTATCGCAGATTTTGAACTCAGTACTTACCGTTGTTTCGGTGCTGGCGATGATGGTGTGGATCAGTCCACTTCTTGCGCTCGTTTCACTCATTGCCATCCCGCTTTCTATGTTTGTATCGATTCGCATCGCCAAGGCCTCCCAGAAGCAATTTATTGCGCAATGGGATTGGACTGGAAAACTCAATGGCCACGTTGAAGAGATGCACACCGGCGCCGCACTAGTAAAAGTTTTCGGTCGTCGCAGACAGGCGATCACGGATTTTGGGGTGCTCAACGAAAATCTCAACATGAGTTCGTTTAATGCGCAATTTATGTCGGGCATAATCATGCCTGCGACGACTTTCATTTCCAATCTCATATATGTAGGAATCTCAGTACTGGGTGGTTATCGCGTGGCAACTGGCACTATGTCACTCGGTGATGTGCAGGCGTTTATTCAATACTCTCGCCAATTTGGCATGCCGCTAGCTCAGATTGCTGGATTGATGAATACCGTGCAATCCGGGGTTGCATCCGCAGAGCGCCTCTTTGAATTATTAGACGCGCCTGAGGAAGAACCGGATCGCGAACCCAGTGTGCCGGTTGTGCGGGCGACGGGAGCGATCTCCTTCAAAGACGTTTCATTCCGGTACAAAGAGGACCAACCCCTCATCGAACACTTTAATCTTGACGTAGCCCCGGGTCAGACGGTTGCAATCGTGGGACCGACAGGAGCCGGTAAAACCACTTTGGTGAATTTGATAATGCGCTTTTACGAAATTGATGGCGGCCATATAACTTTGGATGGCGTTGATACTCGAGATATCACCCGCGATGATCTGCGGCGCCAATTTGGAATGGTCTTGCAAGATACCTGGCTCTTCTCCGGCACGATTCAAGAGAATATTGCCTTTGGCTCAACCGATCCTTCACTCGATGCGGTGGCAGGCGCGGCGAAAGCAGCAAACATCGACCACTTTATTCGAGGCTTGCCAGGCGGTTATGACTCGCTCTTAACGGATGAAGATGCAACGGTTTCCAATGGGGAGCGTCAACTTCTCACCATTGCTCGGGCCTTCATGGCCGATCCCGCGGTACTTATTCTCGATGAGGCTACCTCTTCGGTTGATACGCGCACCGAGGTATTGGTTCAACGTGCGATGGCAAAGCTTCGCCTAGGTAGAACAAGTTTCGTCATTGCGCACAGACTTTCGACGATCCGAGATGCCGACACTATTTTGGTTATGGACAAAGGAAGCCTGATCGAACAAGGGAATCATGAAGAGTTGATGGCTGCCCGGGGATTCTATTTCGACCTTTACGCCAGCCAATTTGCCTCCGCCGCGACCGAGTAATTCCAAAGGTAAATCCTTACAAAAAGCGGGATTTCACCTGCAAAACTCTCGCATTAAGCCTGTTTTAGCCTGTAAGGTCAGCGGATATCTCACCCGCGCATCGCTAGATGCTCTCTACTCGGAGGTCTTTACGTGGCGAAACACATTGAAGAAGAGAATGAAGTTGGCGAAAATAGATTAGCTTCAAATGTAATTGGTTTATTTGAGTCATCCATTATGGGCATCGCGGGTTCAGCCCCGGCCTACTCGATCGCAGCAACGACGGTCACCCTCGCGGTCACCGTAGGGCTCTTCGGTCCCGGCGAACTTCTCTACTCGGGAATCGCAATGTTCGGCGTAGTGATTGCCTTCCATTACATGGGCAAAGTTCGACAAAATGCTGGCGCAACATATATCTGGGTGCGTAATGCGCTTCACCCCATCCTTGGCTATTTAGCTGGATGGTCCCTAGTCACTGCATCAATCATCTTCGGACTTGTGTCCACGGTTCCTGCATCTACTGGTTTACTTTCACTCTTCACGAGTAATCAAAATACGATCAGCAATGTCCACTGGACAACCCTTGTTGGCGCGCTTATCTTCATTTTTATGGTGGCAATTATCGCCTATGGAATAAAGTTCACCGCGAAAGCTCAAGTGGTAATGACTGTCATAGAGTTAGGCCTGCTCTGGATATTTGATGTAATTGCCCTACTCCACCACCCACATACCCATCACTTTGACTGGGGATGGTTCTCCTTTAACCAGATTAAGGCTTACACCACTCCTGATGTCGCTGCCGCTGCCTTGAATCCTTTTGATTCAAAATACGCCGTAGCTCA
>CAIPQX010000005.1 GCA_903867285.1 uncultured Actinomycetes bacterium
ATGACGGGGCGAACAGTTATTGCCGATTGATTCTGCTTCTCGGCGATCCGCTTGGCGGTGACGATCACGAGTGGTCAGAAGGTAGCAACCACTAGGAACCAACTAGAACTAGGTGTATGGGTAGCAGTCGCTCCCCCAATAGCACGTAACGCAAATCCGAAGGAGACGATGAGTAGTTCAACGATTGGCTCGTGTTTTAGCCCAAAGGAATAGAGCAGGGTAAGGGCAACATAGATCGCTAGCGTTAATTGGAAGGCCCCGGGAAGTAAGACCGAGAATCCAATTGCTGCTATCGCGTTGAGTATGGCTACGGCCCAAGCCTCGCTGCGCGACATCCGACCAGAGGCGATGGGTCGATGAGATTTCTTCGGGTTGGTGCGGTCTCGATCTACATCGCGTAAATCATTAATGATGTAGTTAGCGCTGGCTGCAAAGGAGAACGCCAAGAGAGCGTAAAGAATTTTGCTCAGAACTGCGTAATGAAATACATCTCCCGCCGCGAAAGGGGCAACGAGCACCAATAGATTTTTGCTCCATTGCTGGATCCGCATTGCTTGCAGGTATTTCATTACCCGAAAACTCCCGATCGATTGCGCATTCTCAGTAAACTCTGACGCAATACGCTCAATATTAGCCCAGTACCGCCTTGCTCCCCGCGAGATACCGTGCGGTAACCTAACCCAATGAGTTTCAGAGGTCGGCGCCATCGCCACATCGCCTGGGCTCTGACCTCCTCATCTTTAGCGGCCCTCCTTGTGGCCACGGCGCCTGCCTCGGATGCAGCCCAATCCATCGCAGCGGTCCAAGCTCAAGTGACAAGCCTCCAGATTCAAGCTTCGGCTATCGCAGAGGCGGCGCAAGCCTCGCAGGTCAATCTGATTGCTTTGACGCGCTCGCTCAATTCGATTCAGGCTCAAGACGGAGTTCAAACCTCAATCCTCACCGCTTTGAAGAAGTCAATTGGCGCCTTGGCGGCAGAGCAATACAAAAATGGCGCCCTAGGTCAGGGCATGACGCTGATGTTCTCTTCCAACCCCACGGAATACCTCAATAGCGCGCAGTCCCTCAGCGTCGTAGAGACCCAGAACGCGATCAGGATGCGGAAATTTGCCGCAGCCGACATCGCCCTGAAGAGCACTGCGCTTACCCTCAACCAGAAAGTTGCTCTTGTCGCTGCCGCTAAGGCGAAGTACCAAGCACAAGCGGTAGCGGCTCAGGCAAAACTGGCTCAAGCCCAAAAATTACTCGCTGGTTTAACGAAAGCCGAGCGAGCACGCTTGGCAGCGCTCCAAGCTTCGCAAGATAGCGCCTACCAAAAGAAATCTTTGCTTCTCGCCAAAGGCAAAATTGCCGCAACGGGCGCGGAGGCCATCGCCCTGAAGTACGCTCTCAAACAACTTGGCTCTCGCTACATGTTCGGAGGAGCGGGGCTTATCTTCTGGGATTGCTCGGGTCTAACCATGCGAGCCCTCCAGCAAGCGGGAATCTCAGTTCCCCATTCTGCGGCCGCGCAAACCTCATATGGCAAGCGCATCCCACTCAATCAGATTCGTCCGGGAGATCTCGTCTTCTTCGGACAACCAATTTCCCATGTAGGAATCTACTTCGGTGGGGGTCAGATGGTAGATGCACCTCACTCTGGTGCTCGAGTTCGCATCGAATCTTTCGGCGCTTGGTTTGGTGGCGAAAAGTTTGTGGCTGCTCGCCGCTTCTAGCTCTCAGTTACTCGATGCCGCAATTTGTTCGACAACTTCCACCAAGGCAAGGCAAGATCCGTGATACATGTATCTGATAATGCATAGATTCCGGGTGAATCTCTCTCAATAGAGCATCTTCAAAGCGCGCCTTAATATTGAGATCAATTATCAAAACCAATTCCAGCAACCAAGAGATCCATGAATCGCCATATCCGGCCATTCCGCATCCAATAAGGATTACTCCAAGGTACATTGGATGGCGCACACGCCTATAGATTCCGGTTTCAATGAGAGGAGAATTATCCTTGGGAATCGGCGAGATCCGCAGAGATGGACGAAGTGCAACACCAGCAGAACCAATAACCAGTAACCCGAGTACAACCAGACCGATCTCCATGCCAAGATAGCTATGAGTTTTCGCATGCACTTTTGTTAGTGCATCCAATGCGATTGCTGCCAGCATAAGAAATTGCATGGCTACCAGAGTTTTAGCGATCACATCCCTTGTGGCAATCGATAGCTTCTCTACATTCAATGAGTATCCCACCAAATTGTTGCGAGACTCCGGCTCTCCTCACGCGGCACAGAATTCAGAAATTCCAATACTTCGCCCTCGCGCTCTGCGGGCAAACAGAGTCTAATTCTGGAGTAATGAGCCAGTTGCGCTAGATCACTCTCTTGGCGCATCGATCCCTCCCAGAGCTCCACATGAGCATCAAATCCCAATTCCGCAAGGACCTTCATGAGATCTTCGGGAGTTGGATCCACCGGACGATCAAGGCTCCAAAAGTGTTTCCACAGCGCCGAGGTGTTCGCCAACGGATGGTGCTGTGGCATCTCTAAGACGACTCGCTGCGCAGCGTGAGCATTCATAGCAATTAGGAAGTCCTCGATCTCCGGAACGTTGTAGACGACATGGTGCGCAGTGGCAACATCCGCTACCGGGACGAGAGATGAAACTGCAGGCCAGAACCCTTCAAATACCTCTGAGGTGATTCCTCGCGTGCGGGCATTTTCGGAAAACATCGACAACATCTCGGGTTGATGGTCAACCCCAATTACATGTGCAGCCGGTGGCGAAACCGCAAATGCTGCGATTCCACCGCCACACCCAATATCTAAGAGTGTGCCGCCTATGACCAGTGCTTCACGCGCGCGTTGATGCGAAATCGAATCGGCAATATTTTCTGGGATTTGAAAGAGTGCAGCTGGATGAATCCAAGGATTTTCCGGGGCCTGATCCAAAATTGCTTGTGGGATGGCCCATTGCGCTAACGCTGCACGCCATCGACCACCAGAATCAATCTGCACTCGATTGACTCTTCTCTTTGGCGATCTCGGCTTTAATGGATTGCATATCGAGTTTAATCACATTTTGAATCAACTCTTCGAAGGCGGACGCAGGAAGGGCACCCGGCTGGCGAAAAACCAAAATGCCATCCCTAAACGCCATCAGAGTTGGGATAGAGGTGATATTTGCAGCCGCTGCAATCTCTGACTCGGCATCTGTATCGACCTTTGCGAATGTGATTTCAGGGTAGGTCTCAGAGGCCTTCTCGAAAACCGGCGCGAACGATCTACACGGTCCGCACCAAGCTGCCCAGAAGTCGACGAAGGTAATTCCACCTTTAAGAACTAAAGCCTCGAATTCCGAGCTAGTGACGTTAACGGTTGCCATTTCGCCTACTTTCCTGGGACCCAGGCTGATAGATCATCATCGCAATGACAACGCTGCTCATTCGGAAATGGGGCAAGTGCCTCTTCAATGTGCTGACCGCATCCAGACCAGGTGGCTTTGCCGCAACGGTTACAACGAACTGCGCTACACATATTTTCTCCTTTTACTTCTTACTAAATAGGCGAGAGAAGAGACCCGGCTCTTTGGGATCGTTCTGGTGGCCCTGGCAGCGTTGAGATTTAGGAATGCCGCGCATGACTTGCTCGACATGCTGACCGCAACCGGACCATGATGCTTTGCCGCACTTGCGACATGTTGTTTTACTACACATTATCTATTTACCTTTTCCTTGGGTTGATTGTTTGCTGGAGAATTGCTCCACGTCATATAACCACCATCTAGATTGATGGCTTCATAGCCCATCTCTCTTAATAGTCTCGTAGCGGCGTGGCCCCGCTGACCGACCTGGCATGTAACCAAAATCTTTCCGGTAGGTAGTTCACTTTTGCGTTCGCGAATCTCATCGATGGGAATATTCAAAGCACCGGAGAGAGTTCCGCGATCGACTTCTCCTACGCTGCGAACATCGAGAATTGTGTAACCCGCGGCGACTTTAGCTTCGACTTCGTTCCACTGTGCGGTGGGAGTCAATCCAGAAAGTACATTCTCTGCGATATAGCCCAACATGTTCACAGGGTCTTTCGATGAGCTAAATGGTGGGGCGTAGGCGAGTTCGAGATCGGCGAGTTCTGGTGCGGTGATGCCACCACGCATTGCCGTAGCGATAACATCGATTCTCTTATCAACGCCATCTCTTCCCACTCCCTGCACTCCGAGAATTTCATGACTCTCTGGATCTACCAGAAGCTTCAGTGACATTCCCTGGGCCCCTGGGTAGTAACCCGCGTGCGAAGCAGGGTGGTTGTGTATCGCAACATATGGACGCCCCGCTGCAATCAGGCGCTTCTCGTTCCAACCAGAGGTAGCCACCGTGAGTTCAAATACTTTAACGATCGCGGTTCCTTGCGTAGCTACTCCGCGAATTGCCTTCCCTGCAATATGGTCGGCAACTATTCGGCCGTGACGATTGGCAATATTTGCTAATGGGACGAGCGTTGCCGAGCCATCAAGCGCATCCTTCTTTTCCGCAGCATCGCCGATGGCATAAATGTCTGGATCACTGGTGAGGTTGAATTCATTGACGGATATACCGCCACGCTCCCCGATCACAAGGCCGGCGTTTTTAGCCAAACCTGTTTCAGGACGTACCCCAATGGCCATGATCACCATATCGGCCGGAACTACAGTGCCCGAAGCTAAAGTGACTGTCTTCTCTTCGATCGAGGCTACCGCATCACCTAGGTAGAGGTTGATCTCATTCTTGCGCAGCTCCGCAGCCACAAAAGTGGCCATCTCGGGATCGAGGGGTGCCAGAACTTGATCTAGCGCCTCTACTACTGAGGTGGAGAGACCGCGGTGGCGAAGATTTTCGGCGAGCTCAACGCCAATAAAGCCACCTCCAATAATTGCAACGCTCTTTGGATGGTGGGATACGGCAGCATCCATCGCCATCACATCTTCGATATTTCGCAGCGAGAGCGATCTTTCGATCCCAGGAATGTTCGGACGTATTGGTGCAGCCCCTGGGCTCAGTATGAGCTTGTCGTAGGTAAGCTGATGAAGTGCACCTAGATGCGAATAAGTAATGGTCTTAGATTCGCGGTCGATCGAGGTGACTTCAGTGCTTACCCGAACATCGAGTCGAAAACGCTTGAAGAGACTTTCGGGGGTTTGAAGCAGCAGCGCCTCTTCGTTCTGGATCAATCCGCCAACGAAGTACGGCAAGCCGCAATTCGCGTAGGAGACGAACCCGCTCTTTTCCAGAATTACGATCTCCGAGGTCGCATCTAAGCGACGCAATCTAGCCGCGGCTGACATTCCACCAGCTACGCCACCGATAACTACATATCTCTTCATGTTTACGCCAGATTTAAAAATAGTTTTTGGAGTTTCTCGGATACTGCTTTCTGATCGCTGCGTCCCTCGATAATGCACTCTTCCAGGCTGGCAGAAATCAAGGTAAATGCTGCAGTGTTAACTGCTTTCCCTACGGCAGACATCTGGGTCACGATCTCGTCACAGCTTCGACCTTCTTCTAACATGCGAACTACTCCACCGAGTTGACCTTGAGCGCGCTTGACTCGAGAGATGATTGAAGTGACCGTATCTTCATTCTGAAGGATGTGCGTAGGTGACTTTGCATTCGCCACGTTGAACCTCTTCCTGACGATCAGAATTTCTGACCTCATGCCGTGGACTATACCCCTAGGGGTATATGAGTGCAAGTCGGCGTGGCCTTAGCGGAGCTTTGGCTTCCCATAAATAGCGTGAATCAAGCCTCTGATATATCCCAGGGCGAAGAGCCTCCCCAGGGTCTCATAGGCGGGACGCTCATTGGTTTCGCCATGCATGGTCGGGACATGGTCTGGACGCATCGGTCCATCAAAGCCCACCTCTTTATATGCGGCGATACAGGCTGGAAGGTCATTCTGTCCCGCGTCGTGGAAGGCCTCTTCGAAGTCGCTGGCATCCCCCACAATGTCACGGAAGTGCACGAAGGCAATGGCATCGCGCGCACCGAATTCACGAATCACGCTCGGTAGATCATCGGTCATCAGCGCAAAGTTACCTTGGCACAAGGTGATGCCATTTGAACGCGATGGATAGATTTCGAGCAACCGGCGATAATTATCGATCGAATTCATGATCCGGGGCATTCCGCGCATCTCTTGTAACGGTGGATCATCTGGGTGCATTCCTAGGCGCACATTGGCTGCCTCGGCCTCGGGAATTACCGCATCTAAAAAGTATTTCAGGGCATCCCACAATTGTTCTTGGGAGTACTCACCGGGCTCGGCAATACGTGACATCTCTGCGGTATCCGACAATTTAAATCCGGTAACAAGCGCCCCGCCTCGCGAAACAATGTCGGTACGCGTTCTAGCCCAACTCGAAACTGCCATCCAGTTATAACAGAGCGTTGTGATCCCCAGCGCGCCCATTGCGCGGATCTGCGCAATAACGTGGGCAATTTGCTCATCGCGACCGGGCAGTCCCAAGCGAATGAGATCCATCGGCGCGGTATCTTCAATGCCGATCATCTCAATACCGTGCGCAGCGAAGATCGCCTTGTCACGCGTGATTCCTTCGAGCGACCAGGGAATGATCCCGTTGCTAAATCCTGCCGTCAATTTTCCATCCCCGACCGAGGCGAACATGCGCTGCTCTTGCTCAGCTCCTTGCATCAGCGAAACCGTATTTGATACTCCACATTGTTTAACTAATTCCCATAATGGCGCAGGACGAGCCGACAACTGTTCGCTCAGATGAATCACTACTTATCTCCCTTAGGGGCGGCAGCCGCCAACCTAGCGAGCAATCCCCCATCGACTCGAATATCATCACCCGTCATAAAACTGGCACGCGGACTTGTGACAAATGAGATAACCGAACCTAATTCTCGAATCGTTCCAGTACGTTCTAGGGCGTGCGCCGATCCCCAGTCATCTACCAGCGCTTGCATTCCCGCTGGCGATCCATCGCTTAATAAGCGGGCAGTGTTGCGAAGCATTGGGGTATCAATAGTTCCCGGGCTAATCGAATTGACGCGAACACCGCGGGGTCCTTCATCAACAGCAATGGCTCGTGCGAGCGAGAGAAGCGCGCCTTTGCTTGATGTGTAGGCGGCAACGTTCGCTTGAGTTGCACTTGCTTGAACCGAGGCGATTATTGCGATGCTTCCCGCCTGACTCTTACGAATCTCTGGGAGCGCCGCCTTGCAAGCGAGAAATACTCCCTTTACATTTACATTGAAGACTTCATCCCAGACTTCAATGGGCGTATCAACGGCGGTTCCATATCGTTGAATTCCAGCAGAGGTTACAAGTACATCGAGTTGTCCATATTCAGAGAGCGCTAATGCAACCGCCGCGATGGCAGTTTCGGGATCATCGATAGGCCCCGATGCGGCGATCGCCTTACCGCCAGCAATTCGAATCTCTTGCACAACTAAGTTGGCTTCATCGAGGGTAAGCCCATGGACGACCACAGATGCGCCTTGCCGAGCGAGCTCATTCGCCGCTCCCCTACCGATGCCACTAGAGCCGCCGGTCACAAGCGCGACGCGACCTTCTTGCTCGCCGGGGAAACTATTTTCCGAAGACATATGCAGCCTTTCCTGTGACATCTGTATCTACTATAAAAGTCATGCCCGCTGTTTCGTGCTCATCATGCCAGCCATCGTCTCCTACTGCCGTTGTAACTACAAGGGTTTTGAGATCTGGCCCCGCAAATGCGCAGCTCGATACGAAGCGAACTGGGAAGTTCAGAGTTTCAATGAGTTGGAAATCGGGTGAGTAACGCCGAATGCAACTACCGTTCCAGAATGCGATCCAGAGGCATCCCTCGCTGTCGACCGTCATCCCATCGGGATACTGCTGTGCTTCAGCGCTGAAGGTCATTGCCAAGCGCTGATTAGAAATCGCCCCGTTTGCATAGTCAAAGGCATATAGCGCGAGAGCCACGGTATCTAGCAAATAGAAGATTTGGCCATCGGGACTCCAGTCCATCCCATTGCTCAACTTCATCGCTGAGAGAACTCGTGTGATCTCACTTCCATCAGCGCTTATCCGATGTAGACCAACACGATCTGTTTCACCGCTCGCTTTAGTGCCTATCCACATCTCTCCATCTGGTCCGACTTTTGCATCGTTCCAACGCATTGGAACGGGATCTGGTGAACCATCAGCTTCGGGGCGGCCCGGAAGTTTTGTAATTGCTCCCGACGGGTCTAAAGCATCTGGCCCATGCGCAGTTCCAAGTATCAAACCGCCGTCATTTCGCGGCAATACAAAACTAATATTCTCTGCAGTTGGGATCTCCCCAGATTCATCTGAAAGTAGATCACGCCAGAGCACCTTGTCGTTGAGAATGTCGACCCAGTACATCTTTGAATGCGCAGCTCCGGTAGCAACGGGACCTTCACCCACATGACATTTACGGGAGTCCCAAACAATTGGCTTCATCGCACTATCCGCGGGTCAACGTGAATCTTGGGGCCGGGCTTGGCAGCGCTGCCGCGATTTCCTTCGAGTCGATCAGCGATTTCGTGCAATCCAATCACTTCGCTGATTAGAGGTTCCGGGTCGACCGCGCCAGAGGCAAAGTAATCGATCGCCCCTTGTAAGCCAGGAGAAGCAGAGAGAATTCCAACAATTATCACATCTTGCAGAACTGGGATTCGGGTATCAATCATGCTCGGCGTTTCGGATAGTCCAATGAGTACCACTGTTCCACCGGGAAGAACTTTTTGCAGCGCAAGTTGTGGCATGAAATCGCTGCTCGAGGCATCGATGACCGCGTCATATTCACGTTCGTGACTGCTCTGTATATCTGCAATGGTGTGAACATGAAGCACGCCTAATTTACGGGCCAGCTGTAGCGAAGTTTCACGATTCCCTGCAATATGAACCTCGAGATTCTTGGCCAGCGCAAACTGCGCTGCAAGCAAGCCAATAGTTCCGGAACCTAAGATCAGTAGTTTCTGATTTTCGGTGAGCCCAGCGGCTTCTACACTGCGCAGCGAATTGCCTGCCGGCTCGATCATGGCAGCTGCCGCGATTGAAATAGAATCTGGAATCTCAAATGCATAACGCTCTGGAATCAACATCTGCTCCGCCAGGGCGCCACCCCAGCCATCGGTAATTCCCAATTCGATGCGTTCATCACAAAGGTAGGTTTTCCCACTGGCGCATCGGGCACAGAGCCCACACCCCAACATGGTGTCTCCAGTGACTCTTTTCCCGATCCATGTACCCGACACCCCTGCGCCAATTGCAGTAACGGTTCCGACCCATTCGTGGCCGAGTTGCACCGGGAAGGTAGTTCTTCCAGATCGGTAGTACGCCATCTCTCCCGTATAGAGCTCTATATCGGTACCGCAGATCCCAACGCGTTCGACATTCACAAGGAGTTGGCCGGGTCCAGCGATCAGGTCAGGGAGGTCTTGTATTTCAACCACGTGAGGTGCAATAACGCGTAGGGCTCTCATAACTTCCTAATCTGGATCGAAGACCCCATGTTATAGTCTCCTAAATACTAATATGTAATTTCACCCAGTGGAATAGTTAGTGAGTTGTGATGAGCGAGTTGAGAAGCGCCGGTTGGTACGGCGGCAACGATCGTAACTCTTTCATCCATCGCGCATGGATGCGCCGCGGTTTACCTGAAGATGCCTTTGATGGCACCAAGCCCCATATCGCGATTGCAAATACCGCTTCAGATTTAACTCCGTGCAACGCACATCTCAATGAGGTTTCTGAGCATGTCCAAAAAGGAATTTGGGAAGCCGGTGGAATTCCACATAACCTTCCTGTTGTATCTCTAGGCGAAACTCAAGTAAAACCAACTGCGATGCTCTGGCGCAATATGGCGGCGATGGCGATCGAAGAGATGTTGCGCGCCAACCCTATTGATGGAGTTGTACTACTTGGTGGCTGCGATAAAACCATTCCCGCACTTCTCATGGCAGCGGCCTCAGTAGATATTCCTGCAATCGTTGTCCCTGGTGGTCCCATGATTACCGGCACCTTCCGCGGGGAACCTCTGGGTTGTGGTACCGATGTCTGGCGCTTGAGCGAAGAGGTACGCAGCGGAAAGCTTTCCAATAAGCAGTTCATACAATCTGAGGCATCGATGATCCGCAGCAAGGGCCACTGCAACACTATGGGTACTGCATCCACCATGGCAGTTGTCGCGGAAGCTTTAGGAATGACGGTTCCAGGTTTTGCCGGAACCCCGGCGCCTGATGCCCGCTTACTGTCTCTATCTCACGAGACTGGTCGCCAGATCGTTGAAATGATAAGAGCCGATCGCAGGCCTTCGCAGATCATGGTTAAAGAATCTTTTATCAATGCCATCATTGCAGTAGCGGCAGTTGGTGGTTCGAGTAACTCTGTCGTGCACTTACTCGCAATTGCTGGTCGACTCGGCGTTGATCTCACCCTCGAGGATTTCGATCGCGCGGGTCGCGACATCCCCCTTCTCGCAAATCTAGCTCCCTCTGGAAAATTTCTCATGGATGACCTCTACCGTGCTGGTGGACTCTTGGCGCTACTTGGTCAAATCTCTGACAGGTTTTCGACGGTTCCAATCACCGTGACGGGAAAACCATTCGCAGATTACTTAACTGGCCATGAAGTTTTCGACGACACGGTTATCAAGAGCCCTACTGCTCCCTTGATGGAACACGCCGGAATCGCCGTTCTCAAAGGAAACCTCGCCCCCAATGGCGCAATCATTAAGCCCAGCGCTGCCACGCCAGAACTTCTCACCCATCGTGGTCCTGCACTGGTCTTTGACAGCGTGGAAGACCTCAATGCGCGTATCGATGATCCAAACTTGGATGTCACGCCCCAAACAGTCCTGATCTTGCGCGGATGTGGCCCACGTGGTTATCCCGGTATGCCAGAGGTTGGAAATATGCCGCTGCCCAAGAAGATTTTGGAACAAGGCGTGCGAGACATGGTGCGCATCAGCGATGGACGCATGAGCGGAACCGCCTACGGCACCATTGTTCTTCATGTCTCCCCTGAAGCGGCTGCCGGCGGACCACTCGCGCTGGTGCAGACGGGCGACATCATTATTCTCGATGTACCCAACCGAACTTTGAATATTGATATCAGCGCTGCCGAATTGGCTTCCCGTACTCCTAGCGTTGCCAGCGTCGCAGCCTACGCATCTCCAGAGCGAGGGTGGGCCAAGATCTATGTCGATCACGTCCAGGGTGCAGATACGGGAGCGGATCTCGATTTTCTCGTTGGCTCTAGTGGGGACAAAGTAAGTCGTGAATCCCACTAATCCGGAGAGCACTCTGATTTCAACGTTGGCGATCGATCGATATCGCACATCTTCAGATGCCTCCCACTTTCATTTAATCCCTGCCGGCGTCGCGACTGCCAAGAATGTGAATGAAATTGCCGGACTCTTTAAATATGCAACAGAGCATCGAACAAGTGTGACCTTTCGCAGTGGTGGGACAAGTCTTTCCGGTCAAGCGGTAAGCGACGCAATACTGATTGATACGAGGCGTCATTTCCGTACCATCGAAGTACTGAGTAACGGTTTACAAGTGCGAGTTCAGCCTGGAGCAACTGTGAGAGCGGTCAACGCTCGACTCGCTCGTTTCGGACGAAAGCTGGGTCCAGATCCTGCCAGCGAGATCGCCTGCACCATCGGCGGAGTGATCGCAAATAACTCGAGCGGTATGGCCTGCGGTATTACCGATAACACCTATCGCACGCTGCAGAGCGCAACGGTTGTCCTCTATAACGGAACAATCATTAACACTGCGGATGGAGATTGTGATTCGCAGCTACAGAGGAGTGTGCCTGATCTATATAACACCTTAAAGGAGATCAAGGCAGAGATCGATGCTCGACCTGATCTCATTGCGCAGATCAGAGCCCAGTATCAGATCAAAAACACTATGGGCTACGGCCTTAACTCCTTCACCGACTTTGACTCCATTCCGGAAATCTTCTTGCACCTATTAGTTGGCAGCGAGGGAACGCTTGGTTTCATCGCCGAAGCAATATTCAATACGGTGCCACTTTTGAGTATGGCCGCGACCACGCTACTCGTCTTTGAGAGCCTCAACGCTGCGACTGCTGCTCTGCCCGCCTTGGAATCCACTCAGCCAGCAACGATTGAGTTAATGGATTCGGCCTCCCTGCGCGCTGGCAAGGTGGATTTGGGCGAATTGGAGCTGCGCGATCATGCGGCCCTTCTTGTTGAATACCAGGCCGCTACCGATGCTGAACTGTTAGCTATTATGGCGAGTGCGGCACAAGTTCATTACGTGCTCGGCGCGGTCAACGAACCCCAACTCACCACCAATGAATACACGCGTAAAGAGCTCTGGAATATCCGCAAAGGTCTCTACGCCACCGTTGCTGGCGCGCGTAGATCCGGAACCACTGCGCTCCTTGAAGATATTGCGGTACCGGTAGATCAATTAGCGGCGACTTGCATCGGCTTGCAAGAACTATTCGCAAAGCATGGCTATAACGACGCTGTCATCTTTGGCCATGCCAAGGATGGCAACATCCACTTCCTTATCAATGAAGATTTCCAAGATTCCCAAAAGGCCGAGCGCTACCGTCTCTTTACTGAAGAGATCGTCAACCTGGTCTTAGCTCACAGTGGATCACTTAAGGCAGAACACGGCACCGGACGGATGATGGCGCCCTTTGTAGAGCGGCAATACGGCCCTGCGCTCTACGCAATCATGGTTCGAATCAAGGCGGCCTTCGATCCATCGAGTGTGATCAACCCCGGAGTATTGATCTCAACGGATGCTCTCGCCCACATGCATCACATCAAATTTAATCCGACTATCGAAGCAATCGCCGACAATTGTGTCGAGTGTGGGTACTGCGAGCCCATCTGCCCGAGCAAGGACTTAACAACTACCCCTCGACAGCGCATCGTCCTACGTAGAGCACTCGCGACCGCAAAGACGGGAGATGACAAGAATCTCTATCAAGAGCTGCTTAAGAGTTCGGAATATCACGTGGAAGAGAGCTGCGCGGTCGATGGTCTCTGCGAAAGTGCTTGTCCGGTAGGAATCAATACTGGCTCACTGGTCACAGCGCTTCGATCCAAGCGCAACGATGGAGCGTTCGCTCTTCTTTGGGAGCAGGCCGCGCATCATTGGGGAAAGACCGTCAGCGGAATTGGCTCTGCGCTGACAGTAACCAACTTTATTCCCAGCACCATCAGCGAACCAATCAATAAAGGTCTGCGTGATATCTTCGGTACAGAGCGAATTCCACTCTGGTCTAAAGATTTGCCACGTGGTGGAAAAACTCGCACTCCCCTGGTTCAACCAGACGCTGATTTTGTCTTATTCTCATCGTGCCTGGAATCCATGTTCGCAGCCGATACTGCCGCCTCCTTAAAATCTCTGACGCACAAGGCGGGGCTAAAGTTCACAATCCCAGAAAATATTGCCAATCTCTGTTGTGGAACTCCATGGAAATCTAAGGGCCTTACTGATGGCTACGAAGTAATGATTGATTCCACTTATGCTGCGCTCCTTGCCGCAAGCGATAACGGTCGACTTCCTATCGTCTGCGAGAACTCTTCGTGCACCGAAGGTCTGGTCAAGGCCATTAATTCCAAGCCGCTTTCGCAGTTGACGATCATCGACTCCGTAGATTTTGCCGCCGAATACTTGCTTCCAAAAATCGAAGTGAGAAGGAAACTGAATTCAATAGCGCTCCATCCCACCTGTTCCAGCACGCTCCTCGGATCAAACTCGAACTTGGAATCCCTGGCACAAGCGATTTCAAATCAAGTAACAACGCCGCTGGAATGGGCTTGCTGCGCCTTCGCGGGTGATCGTGGGATCTTGCATCCGGAATTAACTGCTAGCGCAACCCAAGGTGAAGCGAGATCTCTCAAGGGGCAACACTTTGATGCATACCTCTCAACCAACCGCACCTGCGAAATAGGAATGTCCCGAGCAACGGGTCAGAATTACAAGCACATACTTGTTCAGCTCGACCAACTCACTGCAGCGAGGAGCTAACCTGTAGATACCTGGATTCCGAACTAGGTGATAAATTACGAAGTATTGCGGATGTAGTGAAGTGGTATCACGTCAGCTTCCCAAGCTGACAGTGCGGGTTCGATTCCCGTCATCCGCTCAAAGGGTCATAGTTACCTTTGAAAGTCCCTCCGGAGAGTCAGGGTTAAAGCCAAACTTCTTGGCGAACTCGAGGGCGAATCCCTGTAGGGAGATTGCATCGACAATCGATGAGGTAATTTCGTCATTGCAACGCGACCCGCCAATACGAATATCTGCTCCGACACTGGTTCCGCCTGCGCCAATCCAGGTAATGTGATCAACGTTCTTTCTAATCTTTACCAGGGCTTCAGAGATGGAATTCGCGGGCATGTGATGCGGTGCCACGATAAAGAGCTGGGTGGATTCCCTAAGGGCCGAAATTGGGCCGTGTAGGTAGTCGGCAGTGGAGAGACCTTGGACAGAGAGTTTCGATGTCTCCTGCACCTTCAGCGCTGCCTCTCGGGCATTGCCATAAGAGAAGCCACGCCCCAGGAAGACCATTTCGCTCTCCCGGGAGCTAGCAGCAACTGCTGCAGAGTTGATCTGCGTATTTGCAACCAGCGCTTCTGCTTGGTCGACTATCTCTTGACCTATGACCGGGGTACCGGCCCAACCGGAGACCAACAAGTAGGAAACCAACAATTGCGCTGAATAACTCTTCGTCGCTGCGACGGCAAGTTCCGGGCCTGCTAGCAGCGAGAGGTGGTGATGGGCCAACTGAGCAAGAGGAGAGGATTCATCATTGGTCATCGCAATGACATATCCACCGGATTGCTTCGCTGCTTGCGCGAAGGCAACTAGATCTGGAGATTGACCGCTCTGGCTGATAGCAATAACAAGAGTGCCTTCGTAGTGCAACTCTGATTTGTAAATCGTTACAGCAGATGGAGATGTCAATCCGCAGGGCAAACCCAGCTTCACCTCAATCAAATATTTAAGGAAATGCGCGGCGTTATCTGAAGTTCCTCGTGCAAGTATAAGTACAGATCTAATCTTCTTCTCGGTGAGTAAGTTTTTTACGCTATCGAATTGCTCCTTCGCTGCGAGAATATTGCGAAAGACATCTGGAGTAGATGCAATCTCCATCTCCATTATTGATCCAAAAGAATCCATCAAAAGCTCCCGACGTGTAGTAGTTTTAGCCACCTGCTAAATAATTAGTTCCATTACCTTGAATCTGGAGAACCATGAAGACCATCGTATTTATTGGAGATAGCGTCACCGATTGTGATCGATTGACGATTCCACCATACGGAAATGGTTATGTTTCTCTCATAGCCTCCTCAGATGAGATCAATGCAAATGTCATTAATGTAGGAACTAGCGGACACCGTTTGGTTGACCTGGAAAAGCGCTGGAACGAAGATGTCCTCGAGAACAAGCCTGACATTCTCTCGATCGCAATTGGCGTAAATGACACCTGGCGTAGATATGACGACAACGATGTGACCGAGGTGGTTGACTTCGAAATTCGATACCGTTCACTGCTGACGATCACACGCGCGGAATGTAATTCAAAGTTTGTCCTCTGCGAGCCATTTCTGCTGCCTGTGCGCGAGGAGATGAAGCTCTGGAGAGAGGATTTGGATCCGAAGATCGATGTCGTCCATAGATTAGCCAAGGAATTTGCCGCGCTTTTGGTTCCATTTGATAGTGAATTCACCAAGCGCAGCGCGCTATCTTCGATGGCAGAACTAGCGGAAGATGGCATCCATCCGACTGCCGCGGGCCATGCCCTTATGGCAAAACTTTGGTTAGACACGGTGAGCACTTACTTATGACTCTTTAGCTCAGCTGCCAATTCGTTGAGCGGTCCTTCAATTTGATCGCCAAAGAGGTGCTTCTGGGATTCATTGAGACGTTGAATCAATCCGCGAAGCGTCTCCTCAGAATCCGTTGGACCAACTATGGATTTGTTTTCAGCATCAAATGAGCAGGTGAGCAAGAAGTCAGCAAGTCCCTGCAGCGTTTCTCCACCTAAGAGATACTTCTCCAGCCATTCAGAGATCTCCTGCGCGAGCTCCGGGTAGATGAAATCGGGCGCTGTCAGAACTTTGTAATGGTTCTTTATGGACTCCCCTTCCGCGCGAAATACCTCCGCGGCTAGGGTCGTATCGCCAGCACGCCACGCAGTAACTCCAGCGCGAAAGACTTGGCGGAGATCAGGAGCTG
>CAIPQX010000006.1 GCA_903867285.1 uncultured Actinomycetes bacterium
AGAATCACGGGTGTAGAAGTCGCCGATAAAGAGACCGAGTTTGGATCCATCTTCATTATTTACCTCAAAGGCACGAGCCTCTGGATGGTAGGTCACGATATCTGGACGCTCTTTAAAGGTAATGCCAAATAGCTTGGTTGCCGCAAAAAAGACGCCATCCCACAAGGTCTTTTCTAATTCGAAGTATGGCTTCAGCGCTGCGGTGTCCACCTGATACTTTTCGGCGCGCACTTGTTCGGAGTACAAATCCCAATCCCAACTCTGCAGGCTAAAAGCCTCTCCCGCCGCGTCTATAGCCTCTTGCAGTACCGCTCCTTCTGCCTTGGCATTAGCTACGGCAGATTTTGCGATCTTGCGGAGCATGGCGTGAATGTTCTCTGGAGATTTTGCGGTGTTCTCGCTGGTGATGTACTCGGCATGGCTCTTTACCCCAAAGAGGGTGGCGCGACGGGCCCGCAACTTAGTCATGGCCACGAGCACAGATTTTGTGTCATTGTCATTATCGCGATTGGCGCGTGCCAATGAGGCCTGCATGATCCGTTCACGCAAAGCACGATTGGTGAGAGTAGCTAAAGTGGGATTACCGCTGAAGTTAACTGCCTTGATCAACCATTTGCCCTGATGACCGCGCTCTTGCGCGGCAGATTGTGCAGCATCGATCTCGTTATCAGTTAGACCAGCCAACTCTTCTACTGAATCTACGACGATGGCGGAATCATTGGTGTCAGCCAAAAGTTTGCGGGAAAAATCAGCCTCTAGTTTAGAGAGTTCTTCGTTGAGGGTTTTGAGTTCTTCGCGCTGTGCTGGCGTCAAGTGTGCCCCCGCAAAGTGGAAATCTTTGTAGTACAACTCAACTAGTCGTAATTCTTCAGATCCCAAACCTAAAGTTGCCCGTTCGTTGTAAATCTTCTCGATGCGTGACCAGAGTTGCGGATTCAATTTAATTGCATCCGAATGCGCTGCCAACTTTGGCGCGATCTCTGCTTCTATGGAATCGAGAAGATCTGAGGTATCGCTCGAAGATTTGTTGAAGAAGACCAGCGCTACACGGAGCAGAGTGCGTCCGCTCTCTTCGAGCGCAACGATGGTATTTTCAAAGGTGACATCTGAGTTGGCGATGATCGCATCGACTTCTGCAAGTTGCTCTTCCATGCCGCCATAAAATGCCGGTAGATAGTGTTCATCTTTGATGAATGCGAAAGGGGGCATCTCGTATTCGAGGGTGCTGATTGTGGCAAAGGGATTCTTTTGATCGAGGCTCATAGCCACAATCCTATTCGGCTGCTACAAGTACTTCTTGGGTGGCGGTGACCCCATCTATCTCAAGCGTGGCACCCACGGGAACTGTCCGCTTTATAACGGCCAGGGCTATAGGCCCTAACTCGTAATGGCGGGCCATCGATCCGATGAAACCGATCTCCTTGCCATCAAGTGTCACCTTTGCGCCATGTTCAGGCATATGCACCATGGTTCCATCCAGATGAAGCAAGACCAGGCGGCGTGGTGGATGACCCAAGTTGAAGACCTTGGCCACCGTCTCTTGTCCGCGGTAGCAACCCTTGTTCATATGAACTGCCGTGTGCAGAAAACCCAACTCATTGGGAATTGATTTGTGATCGCTCTCGAGCAAGATGCGCGCGCGTCCGGCAGCGATCCGTTCGGCTTCAAGCGCCCACATACCGACCTGTATATGTCCTGCACTCTGATAAGCCGAAGTTACTGCAGAAAGTTCTGCGCGAGGTACAAGAGCGAAGGGTCCGCCAAATGTATCGGCAGCACCGGGTGCACGCAGAACCGCGAACTCCGAAGTGCGATCTTGTACATCCACATCGAGCATGAACTTCATCTTGTTTAAATAGGTAACTAATTCTGCGGCCTTCGCTGCTTCGGTATGCATCCAGATTGCTTCGCCGTCATCGACCATAAAGATCTGTTGTTCGATATGACCTTGTGCATCCAAGAGGAGGGTCTGCGTCCATTGACCGGTCGGGAGCGTGAGAAGTTCTTGCGTCATCATGTCATTGATCCACTTGGTGCGGTCTTTGCCCGAGATACTTATAACCGCACGATGCGAGAGATCTGCCCATGCATTACCTGCAGCAAGTGCTCGTTGTTCTTGATTGGGTTCTCCAAAGTGCCAGATGGCACCTTCATCTAAACCTGATTCAACGAGGACTGCGCTCATAAATTATTTGGTCAGAGCTGCACAGGATGCGCAGGTGCCATAAATTGCGAAGTGCGTGACATCGGTTTTGAAACCGTAATCATCAGATAGCTGTTGTACAAAGTTAGCCGCGGTTTCGATAGGAGCATCGCCAACAACTCCACAGATTCCACATACGAGATGCAGGTGCGTCAATTCTTCGGCAGCGTGATAGGTCGCTCCACCATGGCCCAGATGTGTATGTTGAACTAGCCCAACATTCTCTAAAGTTTCCAGGTTGCGATAGACCGTCGACAAGTTGATGCCGGGGTGGGTGATATGAATCTTGTTAGCTACCTCTTCCGGGGTTGCATGTCCAAGATCGCGCACAGCCTGCAAAACCAGTTCACGCTGGGGGGTTAAACGCAGACCTTTTTCACGCAATTCGTTCTGTTCAGCCATGCCCCTAGCCTAAACCTCTTCCGAGAAGGTAAACAAAGCCTCGATGTAGTGCTCGCCCGTTATGCCGAGATTCTGGGCATTGGGAGGCGCGGTCATGGGCTCTAAGCAGACCCCATCGCTATCTTCTGTATAGACAACCCAATATGGGGCATCGGATTCGACCGTAACACGCGCCGCCCCTGGCCATACAACTGATGGAATTCCCTTGATCTCCACGAAGCAGTCATCCCACGGCTCCTTGGGCTGCGGTACGAATTCATTAGTCGGCAGACCCTCTTCATCGCGCAGCATCATGCGACCCGCGGTGAACTCAACTTCTGCAGCATCGCCGCGTTCGAGTTCACGAGGGAACCAAGGATGAAAACCCAGCCACGCCGGTAGATCGCATTTATTAGGTGTGTATTCCAAAATCCAACGAACCGCGTCATCGAGAATTTCAATGGTCTGTTCAACGACGGCGCCGTTATAAGGCGCTGGAAGTTCTAAACGCGCACGCCCGGTTCCGGTCTCTTCCCACGAACTAGTAAAACCATATCCGTGAATTGCATGTGGTGGCGCCCAACTTGTTGGCAGGGTATGAACGATCCCAGATTCACTGGTGATCAGACCTTCATCGATACGTCCCGCCCATGGAGCCATTGCATACCAACCCCATGACAAAGGAGTGCCACGGAAGGGCACCGCGAATTGCAGATCGCGCCATTGCAGTGAAGCTATGCGTCCACCTTGATCAAGATCAATTGATACAGATATTTCTGCGCCATCGATATGTTGCATTAGAAGCCTTCTAACTCTTGGAAGGTGGGGGGATTTGCGCCTGCACGTGAACAGGTAATCGCTGCTGCTTGTGCAGCGCGATGCAGAGTATTTTCTAAAGTGGTTCCCACAAGATTATCTAAGCCGTACTTCACGATCGCCTCAACCAAGATCGCTCCGACAGTATCTCCGGCGCCCACGGTATCGACCACATCAACGCGCACTCCAGGAACAGAGACCTCGCCATCCTGGGTATATCCATCAATTCCGCTGGCCCCACGCGTGAGCACAACGAGCTGGGTCTTCTCATTAATGAAATTCTTTGCGGCGGCTCTAAAGTCCATATCGGGATAGAGCCAAGCCAGATCATCCTCGCTCATCTTGATCACCGAGGAGATTGCCGCCCATTTCTGCATGATCGCTATATAACGGTCGCGGTCGTTGACCACGGAGGTGCGGATATTGGGATCAAAGACGAGCGGCGCCGCAACTTTCTCGGCCCAATTAAAGAGATTGGTAGCTCCCGGTTCAACAATCGTTGCCAGGGTCCCAACGTGCAAAACCGCTGGCGGGTTCGATGGATTCGGTAACCACGACTCATTGAACTCAAAAGTCGCGGTTCCATCGATCAAAAATTCATAGGTGGCGCCGCCAGATGCATCGAGAGTAACCGTGGCAACACATGTTGGATTATTAGAAGTTAAGGAGTAATCAAGTTTGACGCCATCAGCTAATAATTCAGCGCGGGCTTGTTCGCCATAGGCATCAGTTGAGATTCCATCGATAAAGTAAGAATCAAAACCCAGACGCGCCAATGCCTTTGCGGTATTTGCAGGGCCCCCGCCCACGATTGCTACACGACCACCATCTTTAGGGATGAGATCAATAAGAACTTCACCTGCGACCCAAACAGTCGTGCTCAATCGTTCTCCCCGGCGCGCGCCAAAAATTCGGTAATAACGCGGATGCCAAAGAGATGGTCTTCTACTTGAGGCAATCCGCTGATCAACAAAATGCCTTGTAAGCCTTGACCTGTAACATTCAGCGGCAATCCACCACCGTGAATCGCATGCGTCTCTTCGGGTAGCCCATACTTCTCATACCAATCGAAGCCAGCTTCTTCAGCTTTGACGCGTTCCAACATTGTGGAATGTCCCGTAGCCAGAACTACGAGCGCTTTACGAGCAATCCACGATGGCTGATCCGGCTTTGCGCCGGGGAGAGCGGTGTGAAAGACCACCCATTCGCCCAGGCGTACCTCTATGGAAATTGCGAGTGATTCGCGTCTTGCTATATCTACCGCGATCTCTCCGATTGTTACGGCATCTCTGAGATCACAATGCGGCAAAACCAAAATTTGCTCTTCGAGTTCTAGTTGTTCACTCGTGAAGCCCCCAGTTGTCATGTGCACACTCTAATAGAGAGCCATAAACTTCTCCGTATGACTCATATCCCCCTTGCCAAGACCGACCTTAAAGTCCACCCGCTCTGCCTCGGTGGAAATGTATTTGGCTGGAGCGCCGATGAAGAGCAGTCGATAGCGGTACTCAACGCCTACACCGAATACAACGGCAATTTCATCGATACCGCCGATGTCTATTCCGAGTGGAAAGAAGGCAATACGGGGCACGATAGCGAGCGGATCCTCGGCACCTGGATGAAGCAGCGCGGCAACCGCTCTGAGATCGTTATCGCTACCAAGGTGGCAAAACTTTCAACTCGCCCTGGCCTCTCTGCCACCAATATCACCGCAGCCGTTGACGATTCCCTTCGTGCACTACAGAGTGATTACATCGATATTTATTATGCCCACGAAGATGACAAGACAGTTCCACTGCGTGAAACCCTGGCAACTTTTGATGCCTTGATTAAATCGGGCAAGGTCCGCTACATCGCTGCATCCAATTACACGGGAGAGCGTTTGGCAGAAGCGTTAGAGATTTCTAAATCCGAAGGCTTCGCCCAATACATCGCCCTGCAAAATTGGTACAACTTGCTGCATCGCGAAGAGTTCGAAGAGGATGCCGCACCCGTTGTTGTAGCTGAAGGGATCTCCGGAATTCCATTCTTTGGTCTGGCTCGCGGATTCCTATCGGGCAAGTACCGCCCAGGTGCGACCGTTGAATCAATCCGAGCTGGTGGTGTATCTGACTACCAAAATGAGCGCGGGTTCAAAGTTATCGCAAAGCTAGAAGAGATCTCCACAGCCCACGGCACTTCAATTTCATCTGTCGCCCTCGGTTGGCTCGCTGCGCAACCTGGTGTTACAACTCCGATTGCGAGTGCGCGCACCGTCGAACAGTTAAAGGAGATAGTCAATTTCACTCTGCTTACTGAGGAAGAGCTCTCGGAGTTGTCAGATTTAACTAATTAATTTATGTGAATTACCCGCAAGAAAAAGGCCCTCGGTATAAACCAAGGGCCTTTTGCAACCTTTTGACGGAGGGCAGGTCGTGAGTTCGATTCTCACCAGTCGCATATCCACAAGGGGGCTCCTGCTTCGTCAACAGGAGCCTCTTCTTGTATCTGTTTCTTACTTCGTTGCTGCTGGTGTTGGAACGGCCCCTCCGGCCGCACCTCCCCCAAAGCCACCGCCGGGAGTAATTCCCAATTGTGTAAAGCAAGTTTGCAACGCTGCTGCTGTTGCAGGATCCTGGAAGTCAGGACGTGCTCCTGCAGCGATTGTGATGCCCGCTTTAGTTAAGCAAGCCGTCAACTTTGGATTAGAGAACGCTCCACCACGTGTTCCACCGGTTCCGGTAGGCGCAGAAACCCCTGGAACTGGAGCAGTTGTTCCGCCAGCAGTTGTTCCGCCAGCAGTTGTTCCGCCAGCAGTTGTTCCAGATGG
>CAIPQX010000007.1 GCA_903867285.1 uncultured Actinomycetes bacterium
CGCTGGTTCCAAGAGAACCACCCCGAAATTGAATCGCATTTTCTTGGAACTCAAGATGGAGTCGAAAATACCCTGGTTCCTGCCGCTGGCTTCGCCCTGCACCTGGTCGATAAAGTCCCCTTTCCACGCCGCTTCAGCAAGGAACTACTGCTGTGGCCATGGAAGTTTAAGAAGGCGCTACGCCAAACAAGAGAGATATTGACAGAGGCAGACCTCGTCATTGGCTTCGGCGGATATGTTGCAGCTCCGGCATATCTCAGCGCGCGGCGCGCGGGGATTCCGATCGTGGCACACGAGGCGAATGCCAAGATGGGTATGGCTAATAAATTGGGCCGCCGTTGTGGCGCCATCATGCTCCGTGCTTTCGGAGAAGATTCACCAGAGCGAGTGGGCATCCCTTTGCGCAATGAGATCGTCGAACTTGCTACCTTGGATCCTGCCGCGCGACGTCTCGCACGAGCAGAAGCGTTGCGCTCCCTGAACTTCGATCCGCAAAGCAAAACTATCTTGGTCTTTGGTGGATCCTTAGGTTCGATGAAGTTCAATGAAACCATTGCGCAATCGCAGCGCGAGATTTCGCGGCGGGGTTATCAAATCATTCATGCAGTTGGAGCTAAGAACGAATTGCCTGTGGCGCAAGCTGGGTATTTACCCATGAGTTACATTGACGGTATGGCTCGCGCATATGCAGCGAGTGATTTAGTTATTTCGCGAAGTGGTGCCGTGACGGTCACTGAAGTCGGAGTTTTGGGGATCTACAGCCTCTTCGTACCGCTTCCGATTGGTAATGGAGAGCAGAGCGAAAATGCCAAGGTGATCACCGAACGTGGCGGGGGAGAGCTCATCAATAACGCCGGGTTTACTTCAGCATGGCTCCTTGCCAATGTCGATAGGTTGATGGAGAGCGCTGAAAATTGGAGCGCAACGGCGAAGCACCTGGATTTTCCGCTAGATGCCAGCGCAGAAATTGCGCGCCAATCTCTGAAAGTATTAGCTCATGAATAGGTTGGTGAAGCTGGCCGGTAAGCGGATCCACTTTGTAGGGATCGGCGGCGCGGGCATGTCTGGCATCGCACGCATCATGCTCTCCCAAGGGCTGACAATTAGTGGCAGTGATGTAAAAGAAAGTTCGATAACCCAATCCTTGGCGGCTCTTGGCGCTCGGATCTCGATCGGACACGACGCAACACATATAGAAGAGATCGACCTTTTGATTACCTCTGGCGCAATATCACTTGATAATCCCGAGCTTCTTGCTGCCCAAGAACTCGGTATCGAAACCATCACGCGAGCCGAGGCGCTTGCAATTCTTATGGAGGGCAAGCGTTCTATCGCGGTTGCCGGAACGCACGGCAAAACAACGACAACATCGATGCTGACTGTTGCCTTACAAGGCGCCGGGCTCGATCCCTCATTTGCCATCGGTGGATTAATCAACAGTTCTGGCGTTAATGCCCATTTAGGAAGTGGAGAGATCTTCGTGGCTGAGGCCGACGAGTCCGATGGGTCATTCACGGCCTATCGCCCACTAGGCGCAATTATTACCAACCTGGAACTCGATCATGTCGATCACTTTGCAACGATCGAAGATCTCTACGAAATATTTTTGGAATTTATCGCGACCGTGCAGAGCAACGGTTTTGTGATTGCATGTACGGATGATCCGGGGGTAGTTGAACTCCTCTCCCGGGTAACCCGAAAGGATTTAGCGATCATCACCTACGGAGAGCGCGATGCGGATTTCACCATCTCAAGAGTTCGCTTAGAACCCAGCTCTTCCTTCGCTCGGATCATTAAGAATGGCAAGGTGCTTCCTGAACTGCACTTAACTATTCCCGGTCTGCACAATCTCTTCAACGCGACGGCTGCCTTGGCAGCGGGGGAGCGGTTAGGGGCGAGCGTGCCCGAGTTGTTGAGCGGTCTCGAATCATTTAGTGGATCACGCCGTCGATTTGAACATAAGGGGAAGATTCATGGGATAGAAGTAATTGATGATTACGGGCATCACCCCACAGAATTACGAGTAACCCTCGAAACGGCGCAGGCTTACGCAGCCCCAGGCCGAGTTATAGTCGTCTTTCAACCGCATCGTTTCTCGCGCACGCAGGCTTTCTTCGCGGAGTTTGCCAAATCTCTTGAGCTTGCAGACCGCGCCTTTGTTCTTGAGGTTTATCCTGCCAGCGAAGCTCCGATTCCTGGCGTCACATCACAACTTATTACTCGAGCTTCAACCAGTGGCACGATCACGCAAGAGCCTTCGATGGTCAATGTGGTTCAAGCGGTTCTTGATATCGCCGAACCTGGTGATGTAATTATGACTCTAGGAGCCGGAGACGTTAACTCCCTGGCGCCGGTAATCGTTCAAGCGCTCGAAGAGAGATATGCGTAAACGGCGCTACCGCAATGCACCGGGTATATTCCTTGCGGTTGTGCTTATTGGGCTCATTGGTTACTTCCTAGGGTGGTCTAAGGCGTTAGAAATTCGCACGATTGAGATCACCGCCGCTGGAAACGAAGCCATTGTTACACCGCTTCTCATTCCAAAAGATCTTCACATCGGCATGCCTATTGCACGAGTTAGTTCACAACGTATCGCGCACGATCTCTCAGCGCTGACATGGGTCGACACAATCAAAGTGAACAGGCGCTGGTTAGCACATGATGTACGTATAACGATTACCGAACACCTTCCGATCGCGCAATATGTCGATACCCAAGGGAGTACTGAGTATTTTGATGCTAGTGGCTATAACTTCATCACCCCCAATCCTCCTACCGGAATTCCGGTCATCAACTTTGCAACTGTGGGTACCGAATCGCGAACAGCAATAGCTACTTTTCTATCGCAGACCCCACCGGATCTCACAGCTAATCTCTCCAGTCTCTCTGTCGATCAACAAAACCAGGTAAATCTCACAACCACAATTCCTGGTTACCCGCTCTTAGCGATTGCGTGGGGAACAGCTACGGATATCCCATTAAAAGTGCGCGTTTTACGCCAACTTTTGACGCTGCCAGAAAACAAGAAAATTACGAGTGCCGACCTTTCCAATCCACTGACGCCAATAGTGAAGTAATTACTCTCAATGCCGCATTTAGAGATTGCTCACTCTGCTTATCGTGTCGGTTATTGATTGAACCTACGTAAAACCCTATTTTTACCGCATAAGAAGCAGGCAGCGCTTTAAGTCTCGACTTGAGATTTAGAGTCTTAGGAGAGGTACATCGTGGCGACACCGCAAAATTATTTAGCCGTTATCAAGGTAGTTGGAATTGGTGGCGGAGGAGTGAACGCTGTCAATCGCATGATTGAAGCGGGTCTCAAAGGTGTCGAATTTATTGCGATCAATACCGATGCGCAGCAACTCATCATGAGTGATGCGGATGTGAAATTAGATATCGGTCGTAAATCAACTCGCGGTCTTGGTGCTGGCGCATCTCCTGAAGTTGGACGTCAAGCCGCTCTTGATCATATTGAAGAGATCGAAGAAGTTCTACGTGGTGCTGACATGGTCTTTGTAACTGCAGGTGAAGGTGGCGGAACCGGTACTGGTGGTGCACCAATAGTTGCAAAAGTTGCAAAAGATCTTGGGGCACTTACAGTTGGCGTAGTTACGAAACCTTTCTCATTTGAAGCAAAGCATCGCACCTTCCAAGCTGAAGAGGGGATCGAACTACTACGCGTAGAAGTCGATACCTTAATTGTTATTCCTAATGATCGCCTTCTTGCCATCTCCGACCGATCGATCACCGCTGTGGAAGCTTTCCGAAGCGCTGATCAGGTTCTTCTCTCTGGAGTGCAGGGCATCACTGACCTAATTACAACCCCTGGTCTCATCAATCTGGACTTTGCTGATGTAAAGAGTGTCATGCAAGGCGCTGGTTCTGCGCTCATGGGAATTGGTTCCGCACGAGGAGAGGCGCGTGCCACGCGAGCTGCCGAGTTAGCTATCGCGAGCCCACTCTTAGAGGCCTCTATCGATGGTGCCCGTGGGGTACTTCTCTCTATCGCCGGAGGTTCTGACCTCGGGCTCTTTGAATTGAGTGAAGCGGCCGAACTCGTTGCAAAATCTGCGCACCCTGATGCGAACATTATCTTTGGAACAGTTATTGACGATGCCTTGGGCGATGAAGTCCGAATCACTGTTATTGCTGCGGGATTTGATGGTGGCGCACCAAAACGTGCACCCATGCCGACGATCAATGCCGCCGCGCTCAGCGGGCAGGCAGATCCGATCGCCGCGAACGATCCAATTGCCGTTGCGCTCGATCTGAGCGGAGGCGAAGATACTTCAGAAATCTTGCTGCCATCTTCTCCTCGTCGCCGCGTGACCTTCCAAGATCTCGTGAGCGAGGATGAGATAGACGTTCCTGACTTCATGAAGTAAATGTCTCGAACTCTTTTCACCTCCCGACAAGGAGGAGATCTCAAGCTATCGCACCAGCGAGAAATACTGCGCGCCTCCCTCTCTTTGCCAGTTCTGCATTTCATGAAACAAAGTCATAGCGACACGGTCCTCGTTGTCGATGGCACCGGTGCAGATTTCGAATGTGATGGGCTCATCACCAATATCAAAGGGGTGGGGTTGGCCGCCTTGGCCGCCGATTGCATGCCAATTACTTTCTCTGCAGCGCAGTGGGTTGGAGTTGCACACGTAGGCCGCGTGGGATTTATTAAGGGCATTGCACAAAAGACGGTGGAGATGATGCGAGAGCTGGGTGCGGGGGAGATCAAGGCGACGATCGGTCCCAGTATCTGTGGAGATTGCTACGAGGTTTCGCCGCAGATGTATCAGGAGATTTCGGAGCACTTTCCAGCGGCCAGAACTTCAAATTCGCGCCATGCCTTGGATCTCCAGCGAGGCGTGACCTTTGAGTTGGAAGAAATGGGAGTGGTCGTTCAAAACCTCAACGTCTGCACTCTAGAAGATCCAAACTACTTCTCCTTTCGGCGGGGAGCTGAAACGGAGCGCCAGGCAGGGCTTATATCGCTATGACAAGAGAAGAAGAGATCTCCGCAAAACTCCGGGAAGTTGAAGGGAAGATCGCCGCTGCTACGAGCCGGGCCGGTCGAGTTCGCAATGAGATTCAATTGATTGTAGTGACGAAGAATTTTCCAGTAAGCGATGCTCAGATCCTCTATGACTTGGGGATACGGGCCTTTGGCGAGAACCGCGATCAAGAAGGTTCCCTCAAATCTGAACAATTACCGAGCGATATCACCTGGCACTTCCAAGGGCAGGTACAAAGTCGAAAGATTAAGTCGATCGCTAGTTGGGCAGATTATGTTCACTCCTTGGATTCGCTGGATCACGCTCGTAAATTTTCTAGCTATCCGGAGGTCAAGCTGCGAAATTTCTTCATTCAAGTGAATTTAGAACCGCTTAGGATTGACCGCGGTGGGGTTAGCTCGGAGGCCTTGGAGCCCTTACTGGAAGCGATACAGAGCGAGACCGAGATCAGACCGATTGGTCTCATGGCTGTTGCCCCTGCACAGGTGGAGCCCGAGCGCGCCTTTGCGCAGATGCAGGAGATCCGCAATCGCATCCTCACATCTTTTCCTGAAATAACGGCGCTCTCTCTGGGGATGAGTGGAGATTACGAAGCTGCCATCGCCGCCGGTGCGACACATCTTCGTATTGGGAGTTCAATCCTCGGTTCTCGTGTACTTCCAGCCTAAAATTAAGCCATGGCTAATGTATTTAAGAAAGCGGCGAACTACCTCGGTCTCGTAGATGACGAGGAAGATCTCCAACCTGTCGTTGTAGCAGAGGCCCCTCATCGCGGTGTTCGCTCTGTCACCCAGACCGCGCGCCCGACTTTCAATCCGATTCCCGTTCCAGCCTTCACTCCAGTGCAGGAATCACTTCCCATCATGGATCAGATTTTCACTATTCACCCCCGTTTTTACAATGAGGCACGCACCGTCGGTGAGCGTTATCGCATGAGCCAGCCAGTATTGATGAACCTTTCCGATATGGAAGAGTCAGAGCGCAAGCGCTTGGTGGATTTCGCTTCAGGTCTCGTCTTTGGATTGCATGGCAGTATTGAGCGAGTTACCTCAAAGGTATTTCTTCTCACCCCGGAAAATGTTCGGGTAAGCACCGAGAACAAGACGGCAGCGGCAGAAGCAAGTTTCTTCAATCAGAGCTGATCTAGCCTCGCGGCGGGTGGAGTAAAACAATGAGTGGTCTTGGTACGGCGATTATCTTCGCATTGCAGATTTTTCTGGTCTCGCTCTTTGCACGGGTGATCTTGGATTACATCAGGATTTTTTCACCCTCGTGGCGCCCACGCGGAATTGTCCTGGCGATCGCGGAAGCTGTTTATGCAATTACCGATCCGATTATGCGTTTGGTCCGTCGCTTTATTCCACCATTGCGGTTAGGTCCGGTCTCGGTTGATATCTCATTTATTTTGATCTTCTTCGTTACCGAAGTATTGATCTCTTTCGCACGAAGAATTCACTAATTAATTCTTTGTAAGCGCCAGTCCCAAACCAATCTCGTTCTCGGCTCCATCAATATTTTCATCCTGGGTGATCGATAGCGCTAACACTTCATCTGAAATTTGATCTGCATAGCGAGCGATGGCAGCGGCAACATCAGCCCCAGAATTCCAACGCACATGAATCCGGTCGCTGATATCAAAGCCAGAATTCTTACGTTGTTCTTGAATGGTGCGAACGACTTCGCGCATCAACCCCGCTTGTAAAAGTTCGGGTGTGAGGGTCAGATCCAGCGCAACACTTTCACCAGAGTGGCTTGCTACCGACCATCCCTCTTTAGGAGTCTCGGTAATTACTAGATCCTCTGCAGTGAGTTGGGCAATCTTCTCGCCGTACTTGAGATCATAACTTCCAGTTTCGCGTAACGCGTGCACCAGCGCAGCAGCATCTGCCTGGGAAATGGCGGCCGCGATCGCCTGCACATCCCCGCCGTAGCGAGCACCGATAGTTCTGAAGTTAGCCTTAATCGAGATGCTTACTAGCCCCTCGTTCTCATCTGCGAGTAGATCGAGGCGCAGGACATTGAGCTCGTCCTGGATATGTTCGCGGATCTCTGGGTCCATTGCCCCCCAACCTGACGCCGCAACGAGAGCGCGAGAGAGTGGTTGGCGGATCTTGAGCTTGGATTCAGCTCGAGCGGCGCGACCCAGTTCAACGAGGCGGCGCGAGAGCGCAACAGATGCAGAAAGTTTGGAGTCAATAACATCGACAGCAGAAACCGGGAAAGAAGAGAGGTGAACTGACTCTTCGGAGTCGGGTTGCCCCACGCGAAGCAAGGTTTGCCAAACATGCTCGGTGATAAACGGTACGAGCGGAGACATTAACTGTGTCAGAACCTTAAGGCAGGTGAAGAGCGTGGACAGCGCGTCGCTATCGCCATCCCAGAAACGGCGGCGTGATCTGCGCACATACCAGTTTGAGAGATCGTCGATAAAGGTAGCGAGCAAGCGACCAACTTCTTGTGAGTCGAATTCTTCAAAGGCCAGGTCAACTGCAGCGATCAATTGATTGAGTTCAGAGATGATCCAGCGATCCATAGTCACTTCTGAAGTTTTTCCGCCCGCCGCAAACTCAAAGCTGGCAGCATGGGCATAGAGACTAAAGAAGGAGACGGTGTTCCAATATGTGAGCAAGGTTTTGCGCACAACATCGGAGAGAGCATCGTGGCCCACGCGCCGAGCGCTCCATGGCGAACCTGCAGCCAACATGTACCATCGCACCGCATCTGCACCGTGTTGATCCATCAATGGGATAGGTTGCAGAACATTGCCGAGATGCTTACTCATCTTTCTGCCATCTTTATCCAAAATGTGACCGAGGCAGAGAACTGTTTTGTATGAAGATTCGTCAAAGACAAGAGTGCCAATTGTCATCAACGTGTAGAACCATCCGCGGGTTTGGTCGATTGCCTCGCAGATAAAGTCGGCAGGGTATGCGTCCGCCAGCGCCTGCACGGAACCCTCTTTATGCGGATAACCCCATTGCGCAAATGGCATCGCTCCGGAGTCATACCAACAATCGATGACCTCATTGACTCGGTTCATCGTTTGTGAGCATTCAGGACAGGGAAAGGTAATGTCATCGACAAAGGGGCGGTGGGGGTCTGTCGCTCTTACATCTTGACCGGAGAGTGTTGAGAGTTCGGCGAGCGAACCTACGCAATGCATGTGGTTCTCCGGGCAACGCCACAATGGCAGCGGAGTACCCCAATAACGGTTGCGCGAGATGGCCCAGTCAATATTGTTCTCAAGCCAATCTCCGTAACGCCCCGCCTTAATAGTTTCAGGGTGCCAATCGGTCTTAGCATTTTCGGCGATTAATTTATCTTTAATCGCGGTAGTACGGATGTACCACGATGGTTGCGCGTAATACATAAGAGGTGTGTGGCAGCGCCAGCAATGGGGGTAAGAGTGCTCAAACTGCAATTGGCGAAAGAGAACGCCGCGGGATTTCAACTCGCGGACCAGCGTTTTATCGGCCTCTTTGAAGAAGACACCACCGACGAGAGGAACTTCGGGCAAGAACTTTCCATCGGGTGCCATTGGATTTACTACTGGTAGCCCGTAGCGACGGCTGACTTGTAAGTCGTCGGCTCCGAAGGCGGGGGATTGGTGCACCAATCCAGTTCCATCTTCGATGGTGACGTAATCCGCCAAGACGATGTAATGCGAATCAGGAATCTCAATGAGATCAAGTGGACGTTGGTAAGTGATGTGCTCTAGCTCAGACCCGAGGAAGGTGGCGATGACTGTGCGATCTTCGCCAAGAACATGAGCGAGATTGGTCGCGATGACCAATCTTTCGGTTTTATCGTCCTTCGTGATTTCGCAGACTTGATACTCAACCTTTGGATTTACCGCAATCGCGGTATTTGAAACCAAAGTCCATGGAGTTGTGGTCCAGACCAAGAATGCGGCGCCTAAATCGGCGATAGCACCAGAGGTTGCCGGGAAGCGGACGTAAACGGAGGGATCGGTAACTGTCTCATAGCCTTGCGCTAATTCGTGATCTGATAAACCAGTTCCGCAACGGGGGCAGTATGGGGCGACGCGATGATCCTGGACTAGCAGACCTTTCTGCCAGATCTGCTGCAGTGACCACCAGACGCTCTCAACATATTCGGGAGACATGGTCCAGTAGGCCTCATCAAAGTCCACCCAGAAACCCATGCGGCGCGTCATCGAGGTAAATTCATCGACGTGGCGTTGTACCGAGTCGCGACACTTCTCATTGAAAGCAGCGATGCCATATTTTTCTATATCGCCCTTGCCCGCAAAACCTAACTCTTTCTCTACGGCGATTTCTACCGGCAAACCGTGGCAATCCCATCCAGCTTTGCGAATTACCTGCTTGCCCTTCATGGTCTGATAGCGGGGAAATAAATCTTTAAAGACGCGCGCTTCAATGTGGTGTGTTCCAGGAGAACCATTTGCTGTAGGCGGGCCCTCATAGAAGGTCCATCGGGGAGCGCCATCGCGAGCGGATACGCTCTTGGAGAAGATTTGATTCTCTTCCCAGAAGGCCAGGATCTGATGCTCGGTAGCCGGGAGATCGATTTGCGGCGGAAGGCTATTAAATGGGTGTGAGCCATGCGCTGCCATCTCATATCCTCGCTATCGACGTTTCAGGCGGGGGTTTTGCGGAAAATCCCCCGAAGTGTGGTGAAAGCGTGAGTCTAGCGCGGCGAAGTTGGTAATTCAGCGCTCTTCGCTCTAGCCTTCTCGCTCGCAGGTAACTCACAAAGGTGGCCTCTGGTGGCTACATAGATGTGGGCTGACTAGAGATGTGACTATTGATATGACTCCTACGGCAAAGAAGGCTCCTGCTAAGAAGGCGATTTCCAAGAGCGGAATCGCTAAGAAGAGCGCGGTTAAAAAGTCCCCACCAGCGAAAAAGCTTGTGGCGAAGAAACTAGTGGCTAAGAAAGCAGTGAAAACCGTGCCCGCAAAGAAATCCCCTGCAGCAAGCAGCGCCAAGAAAGTGGCAGCGACCAAAGCCGCACCCGCCAAGAAGGTGGCCGCTCGCTCTCCAAATATCGTAAAACCGACCTTAGCAAAGAGCCCAACCGTAGCGAAGGTCCCGGCCAAGAAGGCTCCTGGAAAACCATTTCCTGCAAAATTGCAGAGCACCACGACTGGCGACTCGACAACAATTACCGTTACACCGCATGAGGTAAACGCTGGTCCTGAAATTGTGATCGAAGAGCGGCGCCTTGTCATGCCACCGCCCCCTCGTCCTGTAAAGAGCGGCAAGCGCAACCATATTCTCAAGCCAATCAAGGGCGCTCCGGCTCCGCTGGTTGTCAACGAAAATGAAAATCCGTGGACCGCCGCCGAATTAAAGACGATGCGCTCTGAACTCACCAAAGAATTGATCCGCTTGAAATCTGAATTGAGCGAGGCCGAGGGCGAGATGCAGGACTTAATCTCTGCAGCTGGAGTTGGAGCTGGCGATGACCAGGCCGATGCCGGCACCAAGACTTTTGAACGTGAACACGAGATGTCACTTGTTTACAATGCCCGCGACATGGTGCTGCAGACAGAACGTGCCGTCGAGCGAATTGATACCAAGACATACGGTCGTTGTGAAGAGTGTGGAAATGCGATTGGTAAAGCGCGCCTCCAAGTCTTCCCGCGTGCGACTCTCTGTATGGCATGCAAGCAGAAAGAGGAACGGCGCTGAGTAATTCAGCACCTCACCGAAAAGCAGTTAGATCCTTACTAACCGTTGCCATCGCAATAATTGCGATTGATAGTGGTTCAAAAGCGCTGGCCCTGCACACCTTGGGGAGGGATCCAAAGCCAATCTTCGGTTCTTTCCTGCAATTGCAATTGACCTCCAACTCTGGTGCAGCGTTCGGCTTTGCGCAGAGCGCAACCGTATTTCTCTCTCTCCTCTCCTTCTTGGCAATTGCAGGCATCTATCTCTTCTCGAAATCGATCACGGCACGCTCATGGGGGATAGCTTTGGGCTTTCTTTTAGGTGGCATTAGCGGGAATCTCGTGGATCGCTTCTTCCGCCCGCCATACCTATTGCATGGCCAGGTCGTTGATTGGATCCGCCTACCGCACTGGCCGATATTTAATCTGGCAGATACCTCTATTGTTATCTCTGCAGTAACCATTGCAATTCTCCTTTTAAACGATGTGAAACCGAGGTCCCGTGATGACGTTCCCTGAACGTGAATTAAAGGTGATCTCTATACCTGAAGGGCTTGATCAGGATCGCGTCGATGCCGCACTCGCTCGGATGCTGGGGCTATCGCGCTCTGTAGTTGTCTCTCTCATCGAGAACGAAGAAATTTCTCGTGGTGGTAAGCCGGTTACCAAGTCGGACAAAGTTTCTACTGCGGATGTACTCGAGATATTGATGCCGCCCGCCAAGAGCGCGCCGCAATTAACACCAACTCCCGTTGCAGGCCTAGAAGTCGTTTACAACGACGAGCACATCATTGTCGTTAATAAGCCCGCAGGAGTTGCTGCGCATCCCAGTCCCGGATGGCAAGGCCCTACCGTGATCGGTGCAGTGATCGCCGCCGGCTACAACGTATCGACAAGTGGCGCCGCGGAGCGACAAGGTGTTGTTCATCGTCTGGATGTAGGAACCACCGGTTTGATGGTCATCGCCAAAGATGAAATCTCCTATGCATCGCTTAAGGATCAATTTAGGGATCGGACCGTTACAAAGGTTTATCACGCCATGGTCCAAGGTCATATGGATCCATCCCAAGGAACTATTGATGCTCCCATTAATCGCCACCCGCGGGAGGATTATCGTTTTGCGGTTGTGGCGGATGGCAAGCCATCTATCACCCATTACACCTCGCTTGAACTCTTTCCCGCAGTCTCACTCCTCGAGATCGAACTCGAGACGGGGCGAACCCATCAGATTCGCGTGCACTTCGCGGCGCTCCATCATCCCCTTGTCGGCGATCTCACATACGGCGCAGATCACACAATCGCCGACCGCTTAAATATCCACCGCCCATGGCTGCACGCTCGTGAACTCAAATTTACCCACCCGGTAACTGGCGCGAAGATGGCGTTTGCCTCCGAGTACCCATTAGATCTGACACGCTCATTGGCCGAGCTTGAGCAAAATAGCCGTCAGAATTAGCCACAGTAGTAATCTCGCTAACCGTGTCGCAGAATTCCAATTTCGTTCATCTTCATGTCCACACCGAGTATTCGATGCTGGATGGGGCCGCGCGCGTTGAGGAGCTGGTCAAAGAGGTAGCCAGGCAAGAGATGCCAGCGATCGCGATCACAGATCACGGAAATGTTTTTGGTGCCTTTGAATTCAATAAACAGGCGCGCAAAGCCGGCGTAAAACCAATTATCGGCATTGAAGCATATGTCGCTCCCGAGAGCCGCTTCGATAAGAAGCGCGTGAAGTGGGCCGATGGTGGCGAAGATGATGTTTCAGGTGGCGGCGCTTACACGCATATGACCCTGCTCGCCGAAAATAATGTGGGGCTTTCAAATCTCTTTAAATTGTCGTCGCTGGCTTCGCTCGAAGGTTTCTATTACAAGCCTCGTATGGATCGCGAACTACTCGCACAGTATGCAACGGGAATTATCGCCACGACCGGATGCCCAGGTGGAGAGATTCAAACTCGATTGCGAATGGGTGCTTACAAAGAGGCGATGACCGCGGCCAGTGAGCTCCGAGATATCTTCGGGCGGGAAAACTTCTTTCTAGAAATCATGGATCACGGAATTGATGTCGAGAAGAGAGTGAAGGCCGATCTTCTCAAGCTCGGCAAGGAGTTAGGACTTCCACTCCTGGCCACCAATGATCTGCACTATACAAAGAATGAGGATTCTGTAGCCCACGAGGCTCTGCTCTGCGTGCAATCTGGATCCACGATGGCTGACCCCAAGCGTTTTAAATTTGATAACGATCAGTTTTATTTGAAGAGCGCCGCTGAGATGCGCGAGCTTTTCCAGGATTTCCCAGATAGCTGCGATAACACTTTGTTGATTGCAGAGCGTTGCAACGTGACTCTGCGCGAAGGTGAAAATTTGCTACCCCAATTCGAGGTTCCTGCGGGTGAGAGCGAAGATTCTTGGCTGACAAAACTTTCGAACCTTGGACTCGCGGATCGCATGAACGGCGAAGTGACTCCCGCCTATCAAGAGCGTTTGGATTACGAACTCAGCGTCATGATCAAGATGGGCTTCCCCGGATATTTCCTCGTGGTTTCTGATCTCTGTGCTCACGCCCGCGAGGTCGGCATTCGTGTTGGTCCGGGACGTGGATCGGCTGCTGGCTCCTTGGTTTCTTATGCGCTGGGAATCACCGCCCTCGATCCGATCAAGCACGGTCTGCTCTTCGAGCGCTTCCTCAACCCTGAGCGCATTTCCATGCCAGATATTGATCTGGACTTCGATGAGCGCCGCCGCTCCGAGATGATTGCTTACGCAACTAATAAGTATGGTGAAGATCGAGTTGCCCAGATCATTACGTACAGCAACATCAAGTCAAAGCAGGCTCTTAAAGATGCGACTCGAGTCCTGGGTTATCCCTATGCGATCGGCGACAAAATTACCAAAGCTCTCCCTCCCACCATCATGGGCAAGGACATCACGCTCTCCGGAATTTTTGACCCTAAGAATGATCGCTATGGCGAGGCAGGAGAGTTTCGTACAGTGTACGAAACGGATAGCGACGCCAAGAGAATTGTTGATACCGCGCGTGGATTAGAAGGACTTAAGCGGCAGTGGGGAGTACATGCTGCGGGTGTCATTCTTAGTAAGGAACCACTGCTTGAAGTGATTCCAATTCATCGCCGTGAAGCCGATGGCGCCATCATTACCCAATTCGACATGGGCGCTTGTGAAGCAACGGGATTGCTCAAGATGGATTTCCTCGGCCTGCGCAACCTTTCAGTACTCGATGACTGTCTCATTAATATTAAGAGGAATAAGGGAGCGGATGTAGATCTCTCGCTGCTTACCTTGGATGATCCGAAGACCTTCGAACTTTTAGGCAAGGGTGAAACTCTCGGAGTCTTCCAGCTTGATGGTGGTCCGATGCGAGCGCTGCTTCGCCAGATGGCACCGGATTCCTTTGAAGATATCTCTGCTGTGATTGCGCTTTATCGCCCAGGGCCGATGGGTGTAAATGCACATACCGATTATGCCGATCGTAAAAATCGTCGTAAGCCCGTAGAGCCGATTCATGAAGAGTTGTCCGAACCCCTCGCCGAAATTTTGGGCGATACCTATGGCTTGATCGTGTACCAAGAGCAAGTGATGGCAATTGCGCAGAAGGTTGCTGGCTTCTCGCTGGGACGCGCTGATTTACTGCGTAAAGCTATGGGCAAGAAGAACAAAGAGATCCTCGATAAAGAGTATGTAAATTTCGAAGCAGGAATGGTGGCCGGGGGCTTCGGCAAAAACGCTATAAAAAAATTATGGGATACCTTGATTCCATTCTCGGATTATGCGTTTAACAGAGCCCACTCTGCTGGGTACGGTCTCGTCTCATACTGGACCGCTTATTTGAAGGCGAATTTCCCCACCGAATATATGGCTGCTCTATTAACTAGCGTGCGAGATGACAAAGATAAGAGCGCTCTCTATCTCAATGAATGCCGCCGCATGGGAATAAAAGTCTTGCCGCCTGATGTCAACGAGTCAGCATCGGATTACACCCCACTTGGCGCAGATATCCGTTTTGGATTGACTGCAATTCGCAATGTTGGAGAGAACGTAGTCGCATCAATCGTCTCCAACCGCGCGAGCAAGGGTCGCTACCTTTCCTTCGGCGACTTCCTGGCGAAGGTGGATCAGCAGGTCTGCAACAAGAAGACCATTGAATCTCTCATTAAGGCTGGTGCATTTGATTCGCTCGATGCAACGCGGCGTGGACTGATGATGGTCTATCTGGAGGCGATCGATTCAGTAAGCGAGGCAAAACGAGCAGAAGCGATCGGCCAATTTGATCTCTTTGGAAGTTCTGACGGCGCAGCGTCCACCAGCGTGAGTGATGTCGAGTTAGATATTCCAAAAGATGAATGGGATAAGAACCTTCTCTTGAGCTACGAGCGCGAAATGCTTGGACTCTATGTATCAGATCACCCGCTCCTTGGAATCGAGCACGTCCTGCGCGCGGCGGTCGATATGCCTTTATCGCAGATTGCTGAAGATTCTGTAGGGCATGAACAGATCGTCACCATCGGCGGTCTCATCACTCAGATACAACGCAAGGTTTCCAAACAAGGTAACTCGTGGGCGATCGTCTCCATCGAGGACCTTGAAGGCGCGGTCGATGTCCTCTTCTTTGCCGCCACATATCAGACCCATGCGATGAATTTGATGGAAGATCGAGTGATTGTTGTGCGAGGTCGAATCGATAAGCGCGAAGAGGCGCCGCGGATTACTGCGCTTGATATGACAATTCCCGATGTCACTGGCGCTCCCACGGGCCCGCTTGTGATTACCATCGATGCTATTCGAGTCACTGCCCCACTAGTGGATCGCATGAAGGAGATATTGCGCTCCCATCCCGGCCCGCGCGAAGTCCACCTAAAGCTCGATGATGGCAGCAAAGGCTTGGTGATGAAGATTGATGATGATTTGCGCGTCACGGCTTCACCAAGTTTGAGCGCGGATCTGAAATCAGTGCTGGGGCCGGACTGTTTAGTCTCCTGACCAAGGTTTGGCGCAGCGATATTAGGTTACGGGCTCGCTCGCCACGCTTTAGAATATGGGGGTGACTTCCGATTTCGCTATCCCACTGATCGACCTACGTGGGAAGACGCTAACTAAAGCACAATACAAGATGGCAATACCCCGTGCGAAGCTCGATGTTGCACATGCCATGGCGGCGGTTGAACCGATCTTGCAGCGTGTGAAAAATGGAGATGAGGCGACTCTCAAAGAATTATCGTTGGAGTTTGACGGCATTTCTCCTGTCCATGTGCGAGTACCGCAAAGCGCAATTGATCAAGCCTTGGCAGATTTAGATCCAGCGGTAAAGAGTGCGCTGGAGATCTCCATCGGGCGCATCCGCGCGGTTCATGAATCTCAATCACGAAAATCCGAGCGAACCGAAGTGGTCGCCGGCGCTAGCGTCACTCAAAAATGGATACCCGTGGATCGCGTTGGGCTCTATGTACCTGGCGGAAATGCCGTGTACCCCAGCTCTGTCTTAATGAATGTTATCCCGGCGCAGATAGCACGGGTTCCCAGTATCGCAGTGGCATCTCCGCCGCAGCGCGAGTTCGACGGACTTCCGCATCCCACCATTCTCGCCGCCTGCGCCCTACTTGGTATTTATGAGGTTTATGCCGTCGGAGGAGCGCAAGCAATTGCAATGTTTGCTTACGGAGTTGAAGGACTCTGCGAGCCGGTTGATCTCGTGACCGGTCCCGGAAATGTTTATGTGGCAGCTGCGAAACGAGCGCTGCGCGGATTGATCGCGATCGACTCGGAAGCGGGTCCAACTGAAATAGGAATCTTAGCCGATGAGAGCGCGATCGCAGGTGAGGTAGCGGCCGATTTAATTAGTCAGGCCGAACACGATGTCAATGCTGCCGCGGTTCTTGTCACGACATCGACCACTCTGGCTGACGAGGTAAAAATTGAACTTGCAATCCGAGTAACCCGAACGCGCCACTCCGATCGGATTCGGGCTGCTCTTACGGGAGTGCAATCCGCGATCGTCCTCGTGGACTCGATGAAACAGGGCATTGATGTTATGAATGGCTACGCCGCAGAGCACCTGGAGATTCACGCATCGGCTGCACAAGCCATCGCTTCTGAGATCCGCAACGCCGGCGCGGTATTCATAGGCAGATTTGCACCTGTCTCGCTGGGGGATTACTCCGCTGGATCGAATCACGTCCTACCTACTGGTGGTTGCGCTTGTCACTCCAGCGGGCTTTCGGTACAAACTTTTCTTAAGGGCGTCAACTTTATTGAGTATGACGAGAGCTCGTTTATGGATATTGCCGCTACGGTAATTACACTCGCCAACGCAGAAGATTTGCCGGCCCACGGCGAAGCGATGAGCGCCAGGTTTGAGGAGAAGAGCTGATGGTTCAATCACAATGGCCGTATTGGTTACCGCTCCGCAGCGACCTACGTAATATCTCGCCCTATGGTGCTCCACAGATTGAGGGCGTCGTTGCGCTTAACACAAACGAGAACCCTTTCCCCCTTCCCATTGAAGTAGTGGAAGTTATGTCCGCAAGAATCACCGAGGTGATTGCAAACCTCAATCGATATCCAGATCGCGATGCGCATGCCTTACGCCAGAAGTTGGCTCACTACATCACGCAGAGCGCTGGCGTTGAAGTAAGTGAAGAGAATATCTGGGCGGCAAATGGTTCCAATGAAATATTGCAAACTCTTTTTTTGGCGTGTGGGGGAGCGGATCACCTTGCTCTGGGGTTCGCGCCGTCTTATTCCATCTACCCACTTATTGCACAAATTACCAAGACTCCCTGGTTCGCAGGAAGTAGAGATGCAGATTTTGGAATTGATATTGCCAAGGCAAAGAAACTGATTCGCGAGAAATCTCCCCACTTGGTCTTCGTTGCGACTCCCAATAACCCATCGGGAACTGCAACTTCGATAGCAGACCTTAAGGAACTTGCAGAGGCGACCGGCTCGGTCGGTGGGCTATTTATTGTGGATGAGGCTTACGCAGAATTTTCCGATCAACCTTCCGCGGTGACCCTTCTGGCTGATTTTCCCCATGTGGTCGTCGTACGGACAATGAGTAAGGCCTTCGCCTTTGCCGGTGCGCGCACCGGATATCTCATTGCGAAACCCGCCGTTGTTCACGCCGCCCTGATTACGCGATTGCCATATCACCTCAGCGCGTTGACTCAGGCGGCAGCCGAGACAGCGTTGGAGTTCGCGCCAGTCATGCAATCAGAGATCGAACTATTGATTGCCGAACGAGAGCGCGTAGCCAGCGCCCTCGCCGAGGCCGGATATCGCGTACATCCAAGTTCTGCCAATTTCCTTCTCTTCACAGGATTTTCCGGAGAGGCGAGCGCGCTATGGCAGGCCTTCCTCGACCGTGGAATTCTGATTCGAGATATTGGACTGCGCGGATTTTTACGCGTGACCATAGGTACCCCTGCAGAAAATGAGCAATTCATCGCGGCGCTCCGCGAAATTACGGAATAATTCCCCCTCTACCGAAGGAAGACGCACATGACCGCACCTCGCATTGCGACCGTTAAACGCCAGACCAAAGAGTCTGATGTCTTTGTGCAATTAAATCTTGATGGTTCGGGCCTCATCGATATCCAGACCGGAGTTCCCTTCTTCGAACACATGCTCTCGCAGCTCGGCAAGCATGCTGGTTTTGATCTCACCGTGAAGACAATTGGTGATGTCGATGTCGATTCGCATCACACCGTCGAAGATACTTCGCTCGCCTTCGGTCAAGCCTTGCGCGAGGCGCTAGGAGATAAAGCCGGAATCCGTCGCTTCGGCGATGCGATGGTCCCGCTTGATGAAGTTCTGGTGCAGGCCGCAGTAGATCTCTCTGGCCGTCCGTATCTGGTGCACCGCCAACCCGAGATAGTGGAGTTGATAGGTACATTTGATACAACACTAGGGCGTCATATCTGGGAGTCGATTGTCGCTGAAGCGCGCATCGCATTGCATATTCGGGTACTCGAAGGTCGAAATGCTCATCACGTATTCGAAGCGCAATTCAAGGCCGTTGCTCGCGCGCTGCGCGATGCCGTTGCCATCGATGGTCGCACAACTGGCATCCCGTCCACAAAGGGCACTCTTTGATCGCAATTCTGGATTATGGTTCTGGAAATCTCAGATCGGCGCAGCGAGCATTCGCTCTGACGGGGCACGAGACGATCGTTACCTCAGATCCAAATATTTGTCTCGCAAGTGAGGGTTTAGTTGTCCCCGGAGTTGGTGCTTACGGTGCGTGCATGGAGCAATTAGTTGCCACGGGTGGTCGTGCGATTATTGACGCTCGAGTAGCTGCACAAAAACCGATGATTGGAATCTGTGTTGGTATGCAGATTCTTTTTACTAACGGTACCGAAAAGGGCGGCCACGATGGTGTCGGAATTTTCGCCGGCGCGGTCAGCCAGATTGATGCCCCGATCTTGCCTCACATTGGATGGAACAATGTGCGCTCGGAAATTTCCTCAATTCTTCTCCAGGGGTTGCAGGACGAATCCTTTTACTTCGTCCACTCCTTTGCAGCGAAGAGCGCTGTTGCGGATGCAAGTAATAGTTGGTGTACCTATGGCGAAGAATTCCTCGCTGCAGTGGAGCGCGGTCCCGTGAGCGCAGTGCAATTCCATCCCGAGAAGAGCGGCGCTGCCGGAGCGCGACTTATATCTAATTGGGCGGAGACCCTATGATCAAGAAATTGGAATTGCTGCCTGCCATTGATGTAAAAGATGGCCTAGCCGTGCGATTGGTACAGGGTGAATTATCTGCGACGAGCAAGTACGGAGCACCTTTAGAAGTTGCAGCAGAATTTGTGACAGCAGGAGCCGAGTGGATACATCTCGTTGATTTAGATGCAGCATTTGGAACTGGAAGTAATGCTGCTCTACTAGAGAGCGTTATTAAGAGCGTGGATCTCAAGGTTGAACTCTCTGGTGGCATTAGGGATGACGAATCCCTGCGCCGAGCGCTGGCGACGGGATGTACTCGCGTAAACCTCGGAACCGCAGCTCTGGAAAATCCCGATTGGACCGCAAAAGTTATTGCGGAATTTGGGGATCGCATAGCCGTTGGTCTTGATGTGCGCGGCCATACCCTCGCCGCACGCGGTTGGACGCAGGAAGGTGGAGATCTCTTTGAAACTCTCGAACGCTTAGAGCGTGATGGTTGCTCGAGGTACATCGTGACCGATGTCGCCAAGGATGGAACGCTCCAGGGTCCAAATCTCGAACTGCTCCGCGAAGTCTGCGCCGCGACCAAGAAACCCGTTGTCGCCAGCGGAGGAGTTTCAAGTTTGGAAGATCTCATTGCAATACGTGCACTTACTACGATCGGTGTTGAAGGAGCGATTGTGGGTAAAGCTCTTTACGCTGGTGCGTTCTCCTTGCCGCAGGCGCTAGAGGTCGCGAGTCAATGACGCTTTCGAAGCGCGTAATTCCCTGTCTAGATGTCGCGGCCGGACGCGTGGTGAAAGGCGTCAATTTCCAAAATCTCGTTGATGCCGGCGATCCCGTTGAGTTAGCGAAGATTTATGGCGACGCCGGAGCCGATGAACTCACCTTCTTAGATATTTCTGCATCTGTCGAGGATCGTTCGACAACGCTAGAGATGGTTTCGCGGACCGCCGAACAAGTCTTCATTCCATTGACAGTAGGTGGCGGGATTCGCGAAGTTGCAGATGTCGATCGCCTATTGCGCGCCGGCGCCGATAAAGTCGGAGTCAATACCGCAGCAATTGCCCGCCCCGAATTGATCAATGAGATCGCAGATAGATTCGGAAATCAGGTCTTGGTTCTCTCGGTGGATGCTCGCCGCGGATCAACCCTGTCGGGATTTGAAGTAACAACCCATGGCGGACGCACTGGTACTGGGATCGATGCCTTCACTTGGATTGAAGAGGCAAGCGCCCGAGGTATTGGAGAAATTCTGCTCAACTCCATGGATGCCGATGGCACTCGGGCTGGTTACGACACCGAGATGATTCGCCAAGTGCGCGAGATAACTCATGTGCCATTGATCGCGAGTGGCGGAGCGGGCAAATTAGCAGATTTTTCTGCGGCCTTGGCGGCTGGCGCAGATGCCCTGCTGGCAGCGAGCGTCTTTCACTTTCAGACCTTTACGATAGGTGAGGTTAAGGCAGATCTCGCTCGTCATGGATATTCGGTACGCCTTTAGTAGGGGTTAAGGCAGAATAGGCGCGTGGATATCCCAGTTGAAGTCGCGGCACGGTTCTCCGAGGGGACGTTGGTTGCAGCGATTGCCCAAGATGTCACAAATGGAGAAGTGTTAATGATGGCGTGGATGAATGAGGATGCGCTCCAGCAAACGCTTTCCACGGGAAAGGTCACCTATTGGAGTCGTAGTCGAAACCAACTCTGGACCAAAGGCGAGAGCTCGGGTCATACTCAAAAATTAATTAGCGCTAGTTATGATTGCGATGGAGATGCGTTGTTGCTTCAAGTCGAACAAACTGGTGCCGCCTGCCATACGGGTGAGCGCAATTGTTTCTTCCGCGAGATCGAAGTTACACAATGACTCTGCGTGCAATGACGCTGGAAGAGTTTCGCGCGTATGCTGCCGAGTTCAATGTCATTCCAGTTTCGCGTCGCTACTTAGCCGATAGTCAGACCCCACTTTCGCTTTATAAGAAGTTGGCAGCAGATCGCGCCGGCACTTTTCTTCTGGAATCAGCCGAGCACGGTGGAGTCTGGTCCCGTTATTCATTTATCGGAATTAAAAGCGTTGCGACCCTCACGGAGAAGGATGGGAAAGCGAAGTGGATTGGCAGCGCTCCTGCTGGAGCACCAACGGATATTGATCCGTTAGAGGCGCTTAAAATTACCGCGAAACATCTGCGCTCACCTCATATTCCACACCTCCCTCCCTTGACCGGTGGGTTGGTCGGCTATGCCAGTTATGAAATTGTGCGTCGCCTGGAACGCTTGCCCGCACTTGCACACGATGATCTGCACATCCCTGAAATTGCGTTTATGTTGACCTCTGATCTTGCGGTCTTTGACCACTTTGATGGAACTCTGACCTTGATCGCCAATGCCATCAATTGGGATGGAAGTTCTGAGCGCGTCGATGATGCTTACCACGATGCCATTGCTCGCCTGGACGCTCTCGAGCTGCAATTGCAAACCCCGCACGACGGTGGAGTTAACTACCCACTCGTCGCGAAGAAGCCCACATATCACCGTGACATGAGTTCTGCGGATTACCAAGCAAAGGTAGAAATTCTTAAGGAAGAGATCCGGGCGGGTGAGGCTTTTCAGGTAGTTCTCTCTCAAAGATTCGTCATGGATGCCACTGCTGATGCCTTTGAGATTTATCGCGCGCTACGCGCATCGAATCCCAGCCCTTACATGTATCTCTTTCGCTTCGCCGATGGACTTTCGGTAGTTGGTTCCAGCCCGGAGGCTTTAGTCAAAATTCACGGTAGCGATGTGATGATCCATCCCATCGCTGGGACTCGTCCCCGTTCCGCCGATCCGGAAATTGACCTGCGCTATGGCGTAGAACTATTGGCTGACCCTAAAGAGCGCGCCGAGCATCTCATGTTGGTCGATCTGGGGCGCAATGATCTGGGAAGAGTCTGTAAACCCGGCAGCGTCGAAGTTGTGGAATTTATGCAGGTCGAACGCTTCTCTCATGTGATGCACATCGTTTCAACTGTCACAGGTCAGTTGGCAGAAGATTCCAGCGCAGTTGAAGCTCTGCTCGCCGTCTTTCCCGCCGGCACGCTCTCGGGAGCACCCAAGCCGCGGGCGATGGAAATTATTGAAGAGAACGAACCGACTCGTCGCGGTATCTATGCCGGAACTATTGGCTACCTAGATTTCCGTGGAAATATCGATACCTGTATTGCAATTCGTACCGCTGTGTTGAAAGACGGCAAGGCTTATGTACAGGCCGGGGCTGGAATTGTTGCGGACTCGGTTCCGCTCACCGAAGATCAAGAGTGCGAAAATAAGGCCGCCGCCGTTCTCGGCGCAATTGCTACCGCCAATGAAATGCGATCGCTCTAAATGCTGATTGTTAAGTTAGCGATAGTCGCAGGTCTGCTAGTCCTCTTTATCTATCTCGCCATTCGAATGGCTCGGCGCGGGATATCCAAGCGCTATGAACCTCGCGCCACGACTCCATGGAACTCTCTTAACGAGGGGGAGGACCCATCGGTATGAGTACCGTTTTGGATGCGATTGTCTCGGGAGTTCTAGAAGATTTGCAGGCGCGCGAGATTCCACTGAAGCAACTTCGTGAACAATTGGCGACCGCTCCACTCGTTCGCAACGCTTATGACGCACTCGCCAAACCTGGAATGCAGATCATCGCAGAGGTAAAGCGATCCTCGCCGAGCAAAGGCGCGCTGGCCGCAATCGGAGATCCTGCTGATCTCGCAGAGAGATATGAATCTGCTGGCGCTGCCGTAATAAGCGTGCTTACAGAGGGACGACGATTTGGTGGAAGCGCCGCCGATCTCTTGGCGGTGCGAAGTGCTGTCACCATTCCGGTGCTACGCAAGGATTTCATTGTCACCGAATACCAAGTAATAGAGACTCGCGCCCTCGGAGCCGACCTCTTACTTTTAATTGTGGCAGCGCTTGATGATAGCCAGTTGCGAGATTTTCAAGCCCTGGGCCAAGAACTAGGATTGAGTGTTCTGGTGGAAGTTCACGATGAGGCCGAACTCGATCGGGCAGTTGCATTGAACGCCCAAATAATTGGCGTCAATGCCCGCAACCTCAAGACGCTAGAAATTCATGAAGAGGCATTTGCTCGGCTACTTCCACTCATTCCCAGCGATCGAATCAGAGTTGCAGAATCTGGGATATCAACTCGAGAGCAAGTGGAGGCAGCGGAGAGAGCTGGCGCAAAGGCGATACTGGTCGGCGAAACCTTGGTGCGCGCGGGTGACCCATCCCTCGCAATTTCAACACTCCTCGGCAGATAGCCTGCTGGTACCGTTCGCAGATGAGCTTTGCAGTCGATTCCCACATTATTGGACATTTTGGACCTTATGGTGGGCGTTTCGTACCGGAAGCGTTGATCGGTGCGCTCGATGAATTGGCACTTGCCCATGAAGTTGCCCTGAAGGATCCGATCTTTCAAGCCGAACTTGCAGAGCTGCACCGCACTTACACAGGTCGCCCCAGCATCATTACTGAGGTCAAGAGATTTGCCGAACATGCCGGTGGTGCTCGCATCCTCCTCAAGCGCGAAGATTTGAACCATACCGGAAGCCACAAGATCAACAATGTTCTGGGTCAAGCTCTCCTCACTAAGCGCATGGGTAAGAAACGCATCATCGCCGAAACGGGCGCTGGCCAACACGGAGTAGCGGCTGCTACAGCTGCCGCGCTGATGGGTCTTGAATGCGTTGTTTACATGGGCGAAGAAGATACAAAGCGGCAGTCGCTCAACGTGGCTCGCATGAAATTGCTCGGAGCCGAAGTAATCCCGGTAACCCAGGGAAGTAAGACACTTAAAGATGCCATTAACGAAGCGATGCGCGATTGGGTCACCAACGTTGATACCACTCATTACATGTTAGGTACCGTCGCAGGCCCGCATCCATTTCCAACGATGGTTCGCGATTTCCATCGCGTCATTGGCGTCGAAGCGCGCGAGCAATGTTTGGAGTTAATGGGTCGTCTCCCTGATGCGATTCTCGCCTGCATTGGTGGGGGATCAAACGCGATCGGGATTTTCCATCCCTTCTTGGATGACGTAAATGTCAGATTGATCGGACTTGAGGCGGGTGGATCAGGAATCGAATCTGGGTTGCACGCTGCGACGATTAGCGGCGGTTCACCGGGAGTTCTGCATGGAACTCGCTCATATGTATTGCAGGATGCCAATGGACAGACCGTGGAATCACACTCAATCTCAGCGGGGTTAGATTATCCAGGAGTCGGTCCCGAGCATGCTTATCTCAACGATATTGGACGCGCGGAATATCGTGCCATCACAGATGCGCAAGCGATGGAAGCATTCGCACTACTGTGCAAGACAGAGGGAATCATTCCTGCGATTGAGAGCGCACATGCACTTGCTGGCGCGATGCAAATTGGCAAAGAACTTGGATCTGAAGCGGTGCTGCTGGTAAATCTTTCTGGTCGTGGAGATAAAGATGTGCAAACGGCGGCCGACTACTTTGGAATTCCGTTGTAATGAGTACTCCACTCGACACCCTCTTTGTAAGAACGCGCTCCGAAAATCGCGCTGCTCTCATCGGTTATCTTCCTGCGGGCTTTCCAACTCAGCAAGGCTGCATCGATGCGCTCACCGCAATGGTCGAAGGCGGAGTAGATGCCATCGAAATTGGTTATCCCTATAGCGATCCCGTCATGGATGGTCCCGTAATTCAAGCGGCTGCCGACACCTCGCTTCGTAACGGAACCGGTGCAGCAGAAGTAATGGCTACGCTGGCCGCCATTGCAAAGATCGCACCTACTGTTGTTATGACGTACTGGAATCCCATCGAAAAATATGGCGTCGATAAATTTCTCGCTGATATCAAAGGTAATGGGGGATCGGGAGTCATTACCCCCGACCTAACGATCGAGGAATCTGATCCCTGGATTGCCGCATCAACTAGCCATGACACCAACCGTATTTATGTTGTAGCTCCGAGTACTTTGGAGGAGCGCTTGAGGAAGGTAACGGCAGCGACTTCAGGCTTTGTATACGCCGCATCCTTGATGGGAGTCACGGGAACTCGCACAACGGTTTCAAGCAGTGCGCGTGGACTTGTATCTCGACTTCGCGAAGTTACCGATCTCCCTATTGCTGTGGGCTTAGGCGTATCTACTCCTGAGCAAGCAAGCGAGGTCGCGCAATACGCGGATGGCGTGATTGTCGGTTCTGCTTTTATCCGCCTCCTTCAAGAGGCCCACAATCCGCAGGACGGTATAGCCAAGGTACGCGCACTCGCACAGGATCTGGCGAAGGGATTGCAACGTTCTTGAGCAAACCTTTCTTGGCGGTCCTAAGAGTCTCACTCTCAGGAACAATCAAGGTTGCGTGCGACCAAAGGCCAGCGATTAACAGGTAACATTGGGCCTTGTCGATTAAATAGTAGATTTAAGATTGCTCATCGAGATATCGAGTTATGAGGAGAAGAGAAGATGGCTAACAAGAAGAATTCGCCCGAGAAAAAAGGCGACAAAACAACGCGCTATCTCGTCATCGGAATGATTGCCTTCATTGTTCTCGCTGGAGTTGGTGCCTCCCTCGCCAAGAATCACTCAAGTACTCACGTGACGCTTCCTTCGACCGTCTCCAAAGCAAATGGATATGGAATCACTTTTAATCCCACAGCCAAGGTGAAAGTCGATATTTACGAAGATTTCCGTTGTCCGAATTGCCGCAACTTTGAAGCTGTCAATAACTCGTATGTTAATGGATTGGTACGTGCCGGGAAGATCCAAGCCGTTTATCATCCGATGCATTTCATCGCCTCTGATTCCCAATTGACCGCAGCAGCAGTCGCTTGTGCTGCCGATCAAGGCAAGTTCCTCGAGATGCACACCGCTTTGTATGTAAATCAACCAACCTCTGCACAGATGGCCGAAAATTCTCCCTATTGGTCAAATGCGCAATTGATACTCCTAGGTCATTCCGTTGGGATTACTTCTAAGGCGTACGACACCTGCGTTACTGGTGGTAAGTACCTGAACTGGACCGACAGCATCAATACGGATGCCGCATCCAAAAACATTAATGCGACTCCTACGGTCATTGTTGATGGGAAGACTCTGCCGCTAGCAACAGCTTATGACGCAAAGAAATTTACCAAGGTACTCACCGACCTTGGTGTTAAGTAGCCATATCCTTGTTTGAGCGATTCCTCCCAACTCCGTCTAGTTCTTCGATTGAGTTGGGTTCGGTAACGCTTCACTATTACGCGCTCTGTATTCTGCTTGGAATAATCTCTGCCCTCGCCATCTCTTCTGTGCGCTGGAGAAAATCTGGGGGCATCACAAGTGAACTCTATGATCTCGCAATCTATGTAATTCCAGCGGGAATTATTGGGGGACGTATTTACCACGTTCTAACTACCCCCGAACTTTATTTCGGCTCGCAGGGTCATCTCGCTAACGCTTTTAAGATCTGGGAGGGCGGGATGGGAATTTGGGGAGCGGTCGCGCTCGGAGTTCTTGTCGCATATCTCTATTTTCAGCGGAGAGATCGCACAATTACCTTTGCTTTAGCACTTGATGCTGTTGCGCCTGGAATTTTAGTTGCGCAAGCGATTGGACGTTGGGGAAATTGGTTCAATCACGAGCTCTTCGGTGGGCCAACATCGCTCCCGTGGGCCCTTAAAATTCCATTTGCAGATCGGCCCTTAGGGTATGAGAGATTTGCTACCTTTCAACCGACTTTTCTCTACGAATCTCTCTGGTGTCTTTTCTGCGCAGGGTTGATTCTCCTGCTTCCCCGCTTCCGTTCATTGCAGCCCGGAAATACCTTTCTTCTCTATATCTTTCTCTATTGCGCTGGCAGAATCTGGATCGAAGCCCTTCGCATTGATCGGGCGCATCTGCTCTGGGGGATTCGAATTAACGTCTGGGTAGCACTCGTTTGCGGAATAGTTTCACTGCTGTTCATAAGGAAGCGTGAGCGGTCATATACGGCAGAGGCTGAGGGAATGGGTACTATTACCGCATGAGTTTAGAAGAGGTATATAAGCGCAACGAGCATCACCGAGCGAGCAAATCTGGATGGCTGCGTGCCGCCGTACTCGGTGCAAATGATGGCCTAGTTTCAAATGCGTCGCTTTTAATTGGAGTTGCCGCAGCTGGTCGGAGCAGTTTTTTAGCAGTGGCTGGCGTGGCCGGTATCGCTGCCGGTTCCATGGCTATGGCGGTCGGGGAATACATCTCTGTAAAGTCACAGGCAGATATTGAAGCCTCCGATCGAGCGATGGAGATGGCGCATCTCGCCGCAGATCCAGCCGGAGAATTAGAAGAGTTAACCCAGATCTACCAGGAGCGCGGTTTGCCTCGTGAGTTGGCAGAGACAGTGGCGGCTACCTTGACCGAGAAGGGGGCACTTGAGGCACACCTTCGCGATGAGTTGGGACAGCACGAATCCAACATGGCTCAGCCTTTGGCGGCCGCACTGGCCTCGATGATTAGCTTTGCCTTGGGAGCCGGGATCCCGCTTATCGGAGCGCTCATTGGGGGAACTAGCACAAAGGTCATGCTCATCATCCTATTTACTCTCGGTGGCCTCCTTTCTACCGGAGTAATCTCCTCAAGGCTCACCGGGGCGCCAGCAATCCGCGCCTCTCTTCGTGTGCTCATTGGTGGCAGCCTTGGAATGGCGATTACCGCAGGAATCGGTGCGCTCGCGCACATTTAGCTTTGGTGGCGACCCGATTCAGCCGGGTGGTGCCAACATTCGTCGGTAGTTGATAGTCTTTCCCTTCGCTCGGCTAGCGCAGGGCGATATTCGTTGGGCCATTGTCGTCCCGACCGTTCTTTAGGAGCGTTCGTGACCCTCTTCTCTGCCTTGCCATCTGCCCAAGGGCTATACAACCCTGCGGACGAACATGATGCATGTGGTGTTGCGATGGTTGCAACTTTGAAGAAAGAGCCCACACACGAGATCGTGGCGCAAGCGCTTACGGCACTTCGAAATATGGAGCACCGTGGTGCATCAGGCGCAGAACCAGACAGTGGTGATGGTGCCGGCATACTGATTCGAATTCCCGATGAGTTTTATCGCAGCGTCGTTGAATTCGTACTTCCGCCTGTTGGTTCATACGCCACTGGTATCGCCTTTATTGATAAAGATTTTGATGATCTTCCCGGCATCGTAAAGATTGCCGAAGAAGAGAAGCTTGCAATCCTCGGCTGGCGTGAACTTCCCACCAATGATTCATCCCTAGGAACAACCGCGCTCTCTGTTATGCCGCGTTTTGTGCAACTCTTTCTTGCAGGTAAGGAAAATGAGAGCGATCTGGAGCTCGACCGACTGGCCTTCTGTTTCCGCAAGCGCGTTGAACATGCGCTGCCCATCTACTTCCCATCCCTCTCGGCTCGCACCATTGTGTACAAGGGAATGCTCACGACCGGACAATTAGAGGAGTTCTTCCCAGACCTCTCCGATGAACTCGTAAAATCACCATTAGCTTTAGTGCACTCACGTTTCTCAACTAACACATTTCCTTCGTGGCCGCTGGCCCACCCGTACCGCTATATCGCGCACAATGGCGAGATCAATACCGTACGCGGAAATCGAAATTGGATGCGCGCTCGCGAAGCTCTCTTGGCCAGCCCATTTCTCCCCGGTGAAATCTCGCGTTTATTTCCGATTGTAAATAATTCCGGGAGCGACTCAGCATCTTTCGACGAAGTTCTAGAACTTCTTTACCTTACGGGCCGCTCGCTTCCGCACTCAATTTTGATGATGATTCCAGAGGCCTGGGAGAACAGCACAACGATGCCGCAGGAGCTCCGAGATTTTTACGCCTTCCATGCATCGTTGATGGAGCCTTGGGATGGACCGGCCTGCGTAACCTTTACTGATGGTTCCCAGGTGGGAGCTGTTCTCGATCGTAATGGCCTGCGTCCTTCGCGCTTCTGGGTTACTGATGATGGGTTGGTAATCCTCGCTTCTGAGGTCGGAGTGCTTGAGATCGATCCAGCGAAGGTCATTCGCAAAGGGCGCTTGCAACCTGGTCGCATGTTTTTGGTTGATATTGCCGAAGGTCGGATTATTGAAGATGGGGAGATCAAGGGTTCGCTCGCCGCATCGAAGCCTTATGGAGAGTGGCTCGCTGAAGGTGTAGTGCGATTGGCTGACCTGCCATCGCGTGAGCACATTATTTATCCCCACTCCTCTGTTCTGCGGCGCCAACGCGCCTTCGGTTACACCGAAGAGGAACTGCGAATCATCATCGCCCCGATGGCCAAGAATGGTGCAGAGCCACTCGGTTCCATGGGAACCGATTCGCCTATTGCCGCGCTCTCTGAGAAACCGCGTCTGCTCTTTGACTACTTCGCACAACTCTTTGCTCAAGTTACCAACCCACCGCTAGATGCAATTCGCGAAGAGATGGTTACAAGTCTCGGCCAGACCATTGGAGCAGAATCCAATTTGCTCAATCCATCTGCAGATTCCTGTCGCCAGATCTCACTCGACTTTCCAGTTATTGACAATGATGAGCTCGCAAAGATTATTCACGTCAATGCAGATGGCGAACATCCACATTTTGATTCGCATGTAGTGCGCGGACTCTTCCCAGTAATGGGTGGGGGAGAATCTTTACGCGATCGCATCGAAGAGATTCGCGCTGAGGTATCACTCGCCATCAAACATGGAGCTCGCATCGTCGTTCTCTCCGATCGCGATGGAGATAGCGAAGAGGCGCCAATTCCCACGCTATTGCTCACTGCTGCGGTGCATCACCACCTCATCCGCGAAAAGACGCGCACACGTGTAAGTCTGGTGATCGAAACTGGGGAAGTGCGTGAAGTTCACCATGTTGCGCTCCTCATTGGTTTTGGTGCATCGGCGGTAAATCCATATTTAGCAATGGAGAGCGCTGAAGATTTGGTTCGCCAAGGAGTTATCGCCGGAATTACTCCAGAGAAAGCAGTTGCGAATTTAATTAAGTCGCTCGGCAAGGGCGTGCTTAAGGTGATGTCTAAGATGGGAATTTCAACGATCGCTTCGTACCACGGCGCGCAGGTTTTTGAAGCCATTGGGCTATCCGCTGAAGTGGTTGACGAATACTTCACCGGCCTCACATCTCGACTGGGCGGCGTATCTCTCGAAACCTTGGCGCAGGAAACAGTTAAGCGCCATCACATCGCTTACCCACCAATGGGAGAAATCCCTGGTACCAAGAAACTGCCGATTGGTGGCGAGTATCAATGGCGGCGCGAAGGTGAACCGCACCTCTTCAATCCGGAAACAGTATTTAAGTTGCAGCATGCAACGAGAGCAAAGCGCTACGACATCTTTAAGCAGTACACCAACTTGGTCGATGATCAGTCGAAGAACCTGATGACGCTGCGCGGCCTCTTCACCTTTAAAGAGGGTGTACGCAAGCCAATCTCCATCGATGAAGTTGAATCCGCGTCATCGATTATTAAGCGTTTTGCAACGGGCGCCATGTCCTATGGATCCATCTCGCAAGAGGCACACGAGACGCTGGCGATCGCGATGAATCGCATCGGCGGCAAATCTAATACTGGCGAAGGTGGAGAAGATCCCGCCCGCAATACCCCCGATGCGAACGGAGATTCCCGTCGTTCGGCTATTAAGCAGGTTGCCTCTGGCCGCTTCGGCGTAACGAGCGAATACTTGGTAAGCGCTGATGATATTCAAATCAAGATGGCGCAGGGTGCCAAGCCGGGCGAGGGCGGACAACTTCCTGGAAATAAGGTTTACCCGTGGATCGCACAAGTGCGCTATTCAACTCCTGGGGTTGGTTTGATTTCTCCGCCGCCGCATCACGACATCTACTCCATCGAAGATTTGGCGCAGCTAATTCATGATTTGAAGAACGCAAATATGAATGCGCGGATCCATGTGAAGCTGGTCGCCGAGGTTGGAGTCGGAACGGTAGCAGCCGGAGTTTCAAAGGCACATGCCGATGTTGTCTTGATCTCGGGCCATGACGGCGGTACGGGCGCATCCCCATTGACCTCGCTCAAACACGCGGGTGCTCCTTGGGAGCTCGGTCTAGCCGAAACCCAACAGACCTTAATGCTCAACGGCCTTCGCGATCGTATCGTCGTGCAAGTCGATGGTCAGATGAAAACGGGTCGCGATGTTGTTATTGCCGCTCTTCTCGGCGCGGAAGAGTTTGGTTTTGCGACGGCACCGCTCGTTGTTTCAGGGTGCGTCATGATGCGGGTCTGTCACCTCGATACCTGCCCAGTCGGAGTAGCGACGCAGAATCCGGAGCTACGAGAGCGATTCTCTGGAAAGCCGGAATTCGTCGAAACATTCTTTGAATATATCGCGGAAGAGGTTCGCGAATGGTTGGCGCAATTGGGATTCCGAACCCTCGAAGAGGTGATCGGCCAAGTGGAACTTCTCGACACTCGAGATGCAGTAGTGCACTGGAAGGCGAGCGGCCTTGATCTCGCTCCGCTGTTGAAGGCGCCCCTCTTCGCTGGTTCTCGTAAAAATACTGAGATACAAGACCACGGTCTCGCTGCTGCCCTCGACAATTCCTTAATCGCGCGCTCTTATGCCGGGTTGACGAAGGGCGAATTGGTCTCCTTCGAGATTCCAGTTCGCAACGTAAATCGCACGGTCGGAACTATGTTAGGCGCAGAAATTACTCGCGCTTATGGCAGCGCTGGTCTTCCTGATAACACCATCGATATCACGCTTCGTGGTTCCGCGGGGCAGTCTCTGGGAGCATTCATTCCGAAAGGCCTCACCCTGCGTCTTTATGGTGACACCAATGACTACGTTGGTAAGGGCCTATCGGGTGGACGCATCGTTGTCCGACCTGACGAGAGTGCATCCTTTGCATCTCATGAAAATGTAATTGCTGGAAATGTTATTGGTTATGGCGCCACCAGTGGCGAGATATTCATTCGCGGAGTTGCCGGCGAGCGCTTTTGTGTTCGTAACTCAGGCGCTACTGCGGTTGTTGAAGGCGTTGGTGATCACGGATGTGAATATATGACGGGTGGCGTGGCGATGGTCCTTGGCACTATTGGCAGGAACTTCGGTGCTGGCATGTCGGGCGGCGTTGCTTTTGTGCTCGATCTCGATCCGCGTTTGATAAATTCAGATATGGTCGATGTTCTGACGCTCAGTCCGGCTCGTTCTAAGCAAGCTTACGAACTCCTCACGAAATTTGCGGCAGAAACCAGTTCACCCATTGCTTCAGAACTTCTTGCGGATTGGGAGATGGAGAGTTTGCGGATATCGCTCGTCATGCCGCGTGACTATGCCAAGGTTTTAGCGATCATGGAGAAAGCAGAACGTGAAGGTTTAAATGTTGACGATGCAATTATGGAGGCGACTCGTGGCTGACCCAAAGGGATTTTTAACGACGCAGCGGGAGACTCCGACTCGTCGTCCGGTCGATGTGCGCATCAAGGATTGGAAAGAAGTGTATGAAGAACAACCATTTGGCGATCTGCAAAAGCAGGCCGGTCGCTGTATGGATTGTGGAATTCCATTTTGCCATCAGGGTTGTCCACTTGGAAATTTAATCCCCGAGTGGAACGATCTCATGTGGCGAGGAGAGCGTGCAGAGGCAATCGATCGCCTCCATGCAACAAATAACTTCCCGGAGTTTACCGGACGGTTATGTCCCGCACCGTGCGAGGCCGCATGTGTAGTTGCTATCAACACGGAAGCGGTAACGATCAAGCAGGTAGAACTTCGCACCATTGAAGAAGCATTTAATAGAGGCTTTGTTGTACCGCTTCCTCCAGATCGACTTACTGGCAAAACAATTGCTGTTGTCGGATCGGGCCCCGCGGGCCTTGCAGCTGCGCAACAATTAACGCGTGCCGGGCATACCGTTGCGGTGTACGAGCGCGCCAACCGCATAGGTGGCCTCTTGCGCTATGGAATTCCAGAGTTCAAAATGGAGAAGTCGATTGTCGATCGCCGAATTAGACAGATGGAGGCAGAAGGTACTCGTTTTCGTGCCGGCGTAAATATTGGTGTCGATATCACAGGATCAGAGTTGCGTAATCGCTACGACGCAGTTGTGCTCGCTATCGGAGCAACACAATGGCGCGATCTCAGCGTACCCGGACGAGAGAACACCGGGATATATCAAGCGATGGAGTATCTCCCTTGGGGAAATCAACAAGGTCTTGGCGAGTTGGCTGGAGATCCACCAATTAACGCATACGGGAAGCATGTTGTAATCCTGGGAGGTGGCGATACCGGCGCAGATTGCCTGGGTACCGCTATTCGACAGGGTGCAGCAAGTGTGACTCAGCTCGAAATTCTGCCGCGTCCGACCGAGGAGCGCCCATCAAATCAACCGTGGCCGACCTACCCAATGATCTATCGCGTCAGTAGCGCCCACGAAGAGGCGGGTGAAAGATTATTTGCAGTCTCCACTGAAGAGTTCATCGGGGATGGTGCTGGAAATGTTAAAGCGCTCAAACTCGTTGAGACTGAATTCATCAATGGAAAATTTGAAAAGGTAGAGGGCAGTGAGCGGGAGATTCCCGCGGATCTCGTATTTCTTGCGATGGGTTTCCTTGGACCCGAAAAATCTGAACTCATCACCCAACTTGAGGTACAGCTCGATCCACGCGGCAATGTGCTACGCGATGAGAAGTTTGCGACGAGTGAAGAGGGAATTTTTGTTTGTGGAGATGCTGGTCGCGGCCAATCTCTCATCGTCTGGGCGATCGCCGAAGGGCGAAGTGCCGCCGCTGCGGTAGATGAATATCTGCTGGGGGAGACCGGGCTACCAGCGCCGATACTTCCGACCGCGCGCTCTCTGACCGTCTGATCTCTCATTTACCGATAAAATAGCATCTTGAGTACCGACTGCACGACTAATTTGGAGTCATTCTTGGCTCCCCAAAGAGAGGCTTCGGCTGAATAAATGCGCAGAGCAAAAATAGTATGCACGATGGGTCCCGCCGTTGAATCACCAGAGAAGGTCGCGGAGCTGATTGCCGCTGGAATGAATATGGCTCGACTCAACCTCTCTCACGGTGGATATGAAGAACATCAAAATCGACTCGACCTGGTGCGTGCTGCTGCCGCGGCTGCGAATGTTCCCGTCGCTATCCTGGTAGATCTGCAAGGTCCAAAGATTCGTCTAGCACGATTCAAAGACGGTCCTCATGAATTGGCTCGTGGAGATGTCTTCACAATTACAACCGATGAGGTCGAAGGTACTAAAGATAAATGTGGCACCACCTACAAGGGCTTAGCTGGAGATTGTCGTCCGGGAGATCGCATTCTGATCGATGATGGCAAGGTGACTTTAGAGGTAGTCCATGTAAAGGGAAACGATGTTGTCACCACCGTCATACAGCCCGGATTCGTCAGCAACAATAAGGGTATCAACCTGCCAGGAGTTGCTGTCTCTGTTCCTGCACTCTCCGAAAAGGATATGGATGATCTTCGGTGGGGGCTTCGAGCTGGAGCTGATTTCATTGCCCTCTCCTTTGTGCGAAGCGCCAAAGATATCGATGATGTGCATCGCATCATGAACGAAGAGGGAATCTTTCGTCCAGTGATCGCCAAAATTGAAAAGCCACAAGCGGTAGACAACCTAGAAGAGATCGTTGCGGCATTCGATGGAATTATGGTGGCCCGCGGCGATCTCGGTGTAGAGATGCCGATCGAAGAGGTCCCATTGGTTCAAAAGCGTTGTATTTCTATGGCGCGCAGCCAGGCCAAGCCAGTCATCGTCGCTACTCAGATGCTCGATTCTATGATCACCAATTCGACTCCAACGCGCGCCGAAGCCACCGACTGTGCAAATGCGGTCCTGGATGGTGCTGATGCGTTGATGCTGAGCGGCGAGACCTCGGTTGGTGCATTTGCTATTGAAGCTGTCGCCACCATGGCTCGCATCATTGCGCGTACTGAAGAGGCGATGCTCGATCAAATCGTCCCACTTGGGCATAACCCAGCTACCAAGGGCGGGGCAATCACCAAGGCAGCCAAGGAGGTCGGGGAGATTGTCGGCGCCAAGTACCTTGTTGCCTTTACCCAGAGTGGAGATTCTGCTCGCCGTATCTCGCGCTTGCGTTCTGTAATTCCCATCCTTGCCTTGACCCCTGAAATACCGGTTTATAACCAACTCGCACTCTCATGGGGAGTCGAATCTAAAATAACTGCGGTTGTCAGCCACACCGACGAAATGGTGAAGCAGGTAGATGTTCTCTTGACCGAATCCGGGCGGGTCGCCAAAGGGGAGCCGGTGGTAATTATTGCAGGTGCCCCTCCCGGGATCCCAGGCTCAACAAATGCGCTCCGCGTCCATATCGTGGGAGATGCCATCGATGGCGTCGCCCCTGCATATCGGAGCTAATTTCAGACAGTTATACTCTGATCTTCCTGGCTTCCTAAAAGTTTCCAGGAGAGAGCCTCGGTACTCCAACGGTAGAGAGGGCAGACTCAAAATCTGCACAGTGTCGGTTCAAATCCGACTCGAGGCACATGACAAAGTCAGAAGCTGGTTCATCAGCGCGGCTCCGCATTCTCGTTGCGGAAGATGAGGCGATCATCCGTCTTGATCTCGTCGAGATGCTTACAGATGCGGGTTATCAGGTCGTTGCCGAGGCCACCAATGGCGTAGAAGCAATAGCGCTCGCCAAGGAACACCTACCTGACATTGCGATCTTAGATGTGAAGATGCCAGAACTCGATGGGATCTCTGCTGCAGAACAAATCATCGAAATTTCACCCGTTCTGATGCTCACCGCATTTAGCCAGCGCGAACTTGTAGAGCGGGCGCGAGATGCTGGCGCCATGGCATATGTGGTCAAACCATTCAGCATCTCCGACCTGGTTCCGGCGATCGAAATCGCAGTAGGGCGTCACCGCGAACAGCAAGTGCTACGGGGTGAGGTCACCGATCTGCAGGAACGGCTAGAGACCCGGAAGGTCATAGATCGCGCCAAGGGGATCCTGATGAAGACCCTTAACCTCTCTGAGCCTGACTCCTTTAGCTGGATTCAGCGCACCGCCATGGATCGCCGAATCTCCATGAAGGCGGTGGCGCTAGCCGTCATCTCTCCCGATGCTGTCCCAGAGCAGTAGTCGGCGGCAAAGCGTTACCTAATATTTATAATTAGTACCTATTCACCCCGGAGTTCACGCTCGTTACGGATTTAGAGTGCGCCCGTTTTGTGGCGATAAGTCTTGATCTAGCCCCCTGCCACGGGTAGCCTTCACTCCTCCCTGTCCCGGGACAAAGTAAACAGGAAGGTAACAATGACAAAACTCACTCGCGTAGTCAGTGTCGTTGCCGCAGTCTCAATGGTTGCAACTGCTTTCGTAGCAGCAGCAGTTCCATCACAGGCAGCAGCAGTGAAGACACTTGTAATCGCAACTGACCTACCTCTTCAGGGTTCGTCTTTCGATTCCAACGACTCAACGAACAAGGCAATTGCTCTTTATTTGAAGTCTGTCGGCGGAATGGCTGGCAAGTTTAAGATCACACTTAAGTATTACGATGATGCAACAGCAACAGCTGGCGCATGGGATGCTGGACAATGCACTCAAAATGCTCAGAACCACGTCGCTAACAAGTCAGAAGTTGCCGTTATCGGAACATACAACTCTGGTTGCGCCAAGATTGAGGTTCCAATTTTGAACCAAGATCCAAAGGGCCCAATGTTGATGGTTTCACAAGCTAACACCAACCCAGGACTTACAAAGTCTTGGAATCCTGGTGAGCCAGATGTTTACTATCCAACAGGAACACGTAACTATGCTCGTGTTTGCACAACCGATGACAACCAAGGTTCTGCTGCAGCTCAATTCGCTAAGTCCATTGGCGTTAAGAGCGTTTATGTCTTGAACGATACTCAGACCTATGGTCAAGGTGTTGCTCAGGCATTCACAACAGAGGCAAAGAAGCAGGGAATAACCGTTCTTTCGAGCGGACCTGCAGGTCAAGGTTGGGATACCTTACAATCTGATTACACCGCTCTCTTCCAGAAGATCGCTCCACTGAACCCAGATATGGTCTACTTCGGCGGAATCTACGATAACAACGGTGGCCAGCTCCTCAAGGCTAAAGTTGCAGTTCTCGGAGATAACGTAAAGGTTAAGTTGATGGCTCCAGATGGATTCACTGGATACCCACAATTCAACTCTGATCCAAATGCTGATGGTGCTTACCTCAGCTTCGCAGGTCTCTCAAACGAGCTCCTCGTGAAGAACTCACCAAAGGGCGCTGGAGCTAAGTTCTTGGCTTCTTACAAGAAGACATACAAGAAGGATCCAGTCGGTTCTTACCCAATCTACGGCGTAGCTGCTCTCCAAGTTATCTTGGCTGCAATTGCAAAGTCAGACGGAACTCGTAAGAGCATCACTGAGAATGTCTTCTCCGGTTTGGGAATCACAATTCCTGCTAACCAATCTGTACTCGGCAAGGCTCTCCACATCAGTACTTTGACTGGAGATACCACAGCTAAGGACATCACCATCGAGCAGGTTACCGGTGGACAAGAGCAGACACTGAAGGCTTGGACAGTTAAGTAGTAGAACTCGTTCTACCCACTAACTAGTTCAATAGTTCGCTAATTAGATGGAGCTTGGAAACAGGCTCCATCTAATTCTGTAAAAACCCACATCCATCTAGAGGAGAAACACGTGGCAGGCGTTACCTACAAGACTCGCCAATTGCGCAGGCGTTATATAGAGAGAGCCTTTGCGACGATAGCAGTGGCAGGCGCAGCGCTCTGGCTGATTGCCAATTTAATTAAATCGCCAACCCAATTCTTCGAAGTTACATTTACCGGGCTGAGTAATGGAATCTTGTACGCGCTTATCGCGCTCGGGTACACCTTGGTTTACGGCATCATCGAGCTGATCAATTTCGCTCACGGTGACCTCTTTATGCTAGGCGGCCTCTTCTCCGCACATTTCATCACCTTGTGGTTTGGTCAAAAGGTTCCATCGGCAGTGGGTTGGGGCGTCCTCGCTCTCTGTCTAATAGCGGTAATGGTTTTCTGCGCGACAATCAATGTCGCCATCGAGCGATTCGCATATCGCCGCCTTCGCCGGGCACCAAAGTTAGCGCCACTGATTACTGCAGTAGGAATGTCATTCATACTGCAATTCGTAGGTTTGCGTTGGAACGGATCTGGTCAAAAGATCTGGCCTAGCCTGCTTCCTAGCGGCAACTTATCTATATTTGGCGTTCGTTTGCCTTACACAACCATCATTTCATTTGCTATAACAATTCCGGTCTTGTTAGTTCTCACTTACATTGTGACTCGCACCAAGCAGGGCAAGGCAATGCGCGCCACTGCGCAAGATCAAGATGCTTCTCGTTTGATGGGCATCAATGTGGACCGCACAATATCCTTTACCTTCGGACTCGGCGGCGCGCTTGCCGGCGCAGCTGGATTGCTCTTCGAACAGACACGCGGATTGACTTCTTACAATCTCGGTTTCCAACTAGGCCTGATTGCATTTACCGCAGCCGTCATGGGCGGCATTGGTAATCTGCAAGGCGCAGTACTCGGAGCAATCATCATTGGGGTAATTCAAGGGTTGAACGATGGGCTCCCTATCGGGCTCGGCCAGCAATGGTCGAATACCGTGGTCTTCTCGATCTTGATCTTGTTGATGGTATTTAAACCGACCGGCCTACTCGGTAAGCCAACGACGGAGAAGGTGTAGATCCATGTCAATTATCACTCGCAAAAAAAGTGGCTCGAAGAGGCGCAAAGTTCCGGCTTCGCAACGGACCTGGTCGATTGGCTTTTTAACTCTTGCTATCGCCGTCTATATCTTCTACACCTATATCGTTCCGCACACTCCAGATGGTTTCCAAAGTCAGATTCAGACCTGGTTTCCTCCATCTGCGCTCAATGAAGCGCTGGTCTGGGTAATTGCAGCTCTCGGGCTCAATATCGTTGTGGGTTATGCCGGTTTGCTTGATCTCGGTTTCGTAGCCTTCTGGGCGATCGGTGGTTACACCGCCGGTTGGTTCATGTCAGGTTTCTTCTATCAATTGAATATCCACTTTGGCTCTGAAAGCCCAAAGACCTTTCCGGGAATCCACTTATCCTTCTGGATCGTCCTTCTACTAGGAGCGCTCATCTGTGCCTTCTTCGGCATTTTGATTGGCGCACCAACTTTGCGCTTGAAGAGCGATTACCTCGCAATTGTGACCCTCGGTTTCGGTGAGATCATTCCGCAGGTATTTGTCAACGGTGAGAACATCCACGGTTTTAATCTTTCAAATGGAACCAAAGGCATATCGCCAGTCGACAATATTGGCCTCTTTGGAAAGCGCCTCGGGCCCTTCGATCTCAACTATAAATACATGATCTTTGTATTTATGGCTGCCCTCATGGTCTTTATTTCATTGCGCCTGCGCAGTGGCCGCTTAGGCCGAGCTTGGTTGGCTATTCGCGAAGATGAACTAGCAGCCAGCATGATGGGCGTTCCGCTCATGAAGACCAAGTTATCTGCTTATGCGGTCGGTGCAATCTCGGGAGGATTGGCTGGTGTTGCATATGCAACTCACGTCAATGGTATCTTCGCAGAGCGTTTCCAATTCTCGATTTCCATCATCTTGCTCGCGATGGTTGTATTGGGTGGCATGGGTAACGTCTGGGGCGTGATGGTTGGTGCCCTACTTATTGCCTGGGTTAATTCAACTGGCTTGCCGGCCCTGGGCAACGAGATCAACAGCACATTTAATACCAACATCAACTTCCCGTCATATACCTTCTTAATCTTTGGAGGGTTGCTGATTCTCATGATGCTTTTCCGACGAGAGGGTATTTTGCCGGAGTCGCGTTTAAAGATGGTTTTGCATGAGAACGATGACGATGTTGACAATGAGGCGCCTCACAAGAATATTAGCGAAGAGGAGGCTCTGTAATGTCACTCGATTCAGCACCAGTACTTGAAGCGAAAAATATCTCGGTTGAGTTTGGCGGCCTGAAAGCCGTTGAAGATGTCTCTTTCGAAATTCCCGATCGCAGCGTGGTTAGCCTTATCGGGCCCAACGGTGCCGGCAAGACGACCTTCTTCAATGTTTTGACGGGTCTCTATAAGCCAACTTCCGGATTTGTCATATATAACGGCGAAGACATCACTGGAGTCGTTCCCCATGTGATTGCCGCAAAAGGAGTCGCGCGTACCTTCCAGAATATTCGTCTCTTCGGTCTCATGACCGCAGAAGAGAATGTTATGGTTGCAATGCATTCACACCTTAAGGCAGGAATTATCGGAACCATTATTGGGTCTCCGCTGCAACGTCGCGAGGAGCGAGAGGCACGAGAAGAAGCTCGTGCTCTACTTTCTTTCGTGGGAATCGGCAAGACAGCTCCTGAGTTTGCCCGCAATCTCTCATACGGCGATCAGCGCCGGCTCGAGGTAGCGCGCGCACTCGCGCTTCGTCCTAAAGTTCTTCTTCTCGATGAACCAACAGCTGGCATGAACCCGCAAGAGTCAGCAGTCTTCGTTGATTTCGTTCACAAGGTACGCGATGAGAAGAATTTGGCTATCTTGTTGATCGAGCACGATATGTCCGTTGTCATGAAGGTCTCAGAGCGCATCACTGTTTTGGATCGCGGCATGAAGATCGCAGAAGGATCACCAGCCGACATTAAATCCAACCCTCGCGTGATCGAGGCCTATCTCGGTAAATCTGCGGAGGTCAACAAATAATGCTTAAAGTAGAAAATATTCAAGTCTCCTATGGAAATATCAAGGCCATCAAGGGAATCTCGCTTGAAGTAAATAAAGGCGAGATCGTGACCTTGATCGGCTCCAATGGCGCCGGAAAATCAACAACACTGCGCGCTATCTCTGGTCTTCTAAAACTCAAGGGTGGGTCTATCACCTTTGAAGGCGAGCGGATCGATGGAAAAGAAGGACATGAGGTCGTCGCCAAAGGTATTTGTCAGTCACCTGAAGGGCGTCGTATTTTTCCTCGCATGACTGTCTCCGAAAATCTTGATCTCGGTGCTTTCCTGCGTAATGACAAAGAGGGAATCGCAACGGATCGCGAACGCGTTCTCGAGCTCTTTCCACGTTTAGCAGAGCGAATCACTCAGAAAGCCGGAACCATGAGTGGTGGAGAACAGCAGATGTTGGCGGTGGGTCGCGCACTAATGGGCAATCCAACCTTGCTTCTGCTCGATGAGCCTTCCATGGGTTTAGCCCCCGTCTTGGTTGATATGATCTTCGAGACGATCACCAAGATCAATCAGCAGGGAACGACAATTCTGCTGGTCGAGCAGAATGCACTGGCTGCCTTAAACGTTGCGCACCGCGCCTATGTACTGGAATCAGGCAATATCAAACTGAGCGGCAATGCAAAAGAGTTGATCTCGGATCCAGCAGTAACAAAGGCTTACCTCGGAGGTTGAGAACTACTTATCGTTGAGAATAAGGCTGGTGATGCGCGCCGTACAGGTTCGCTCGCCAGCCTCATTTGTTATAACGATCTCATAGCAAGCGAGGGTCCGACCGAGTGAAACGGGAGTTGCCACGCCGGTGACAATGCCGGTGCTCGCTGATTTATGGTGCGTGGCATTAATGTCAACACCTACGGTGCGCTTGGAGCCACCGGCATGTAGCCAGGCGCCTAACGATCCCAATAATTCTGCAAGTACGACATTTGCGCCACCGTGAAGGAGGCCAAAGGCTTGGGTATTTGTTTCGACGGGCATGGTGCCAACGATCCGTTCGGGGGAGGCTTCAATAATCTTGATACCCATCTTGTGATCCAGAGCCCCGATGCCGCGTTCGTTAATCATTTTTAGATAGTCGGTCATGGCGTTATCTTAACGCCGCGCACACAAAATCACCCTAGAATCATAGGAATGAAACGGTTACTACTTATCGATGGTCATTCCATGGCCTATCGCGCCTTCTATGCGCTCCCCGTCGAGAACTTTCGTAGTAGCAAAGGCCAGCCCACCAATGCCGTTTACGGCTTTGGCTCGATGTTGGTAAACCTCATCTCTAATGAGAAACCCACGCACATCGCCGTCGCCTTTGATGTCTCACGTAAAACTTTCCGCACCGAGATGTTTCCCGAGTACAAGGCAACGCGCGCTGCGACTCCCGATGAGTTTCGCTCGCAGCTTTCTTACATCAATGAGATGGTCGATGCGCTGGGCATTAAGCGCTTTGCGATAGAGGGCTTTGAAGCCGATGACATCTTGGCAACGCTCTCGACGCGGGCAGTTGAAGATGGATGCGAGGTCCTCATCTGCTCGGGGGATCGCGACTCATTCCAACTTGTCACCTCGCAGATAACAGTTCTCTATCCCAAGAAAGGCGTCACCGAGATGAACCGGATGACGCCTGATGCAGTCTTTGAAAAATATGGACTTACCCCGCTGCAGTACCCAGACTTTGCTGCCTTGCGTGGAGACCCGAGTGATAATTTGCCATCCGTGCCAGGAGTGGGCGAGAAAACAGCAACGAAGTGGATCGCGGATTTCGGATCATTATCTGCGCTGACCGACGCTATTGATTCCATCCCGGGGAAGGTGGGAGATTCGCTCCGTTCTAACATTGCTCTTGTTCTGCTCAATCGCGAGCTCACCTCACTGCGCCATGACTTAGCCATTGATACCTCGATTGCTGATCTGACCTGGTCCGGTCCAGAGTTCGCACAGGTCGATACCCTGCTCGATACTCTGGAAATTAAGGCGCTCAAAGATCGCATTCATGCCTTAGGTGGAACTGCTCCTAAGGCCACACCCGTGCAAGCTGCCTCAGAAATTTCGACGATATCGGGTGACGAATTAGCAGCGAAACTCCAGAAGCGCACAGATCCGGTCGCACTCTTTTCGACGGGTCGATTGTGCGATGGCGGTTTCTCAGTAGCTCTTTCAGCCCAGGAGATATACAAAGTTGATGATCCTGCGGGGGATTGGATACTTGACGCTGCGCTTCCAAAATGGGTGCATGGAGCGAAGCGAGCCCTGCGCGATGAAGAGATATCAGGCATCGTTTTCGATACCGAGTTAGCGGCCTATTTGATCAACCCTGGAGGCAGGAATCTGGAACTTACAGATCTAGCGCAGCGCTTTCTCGAGGTTTCCATCCCTGAAATGAGCGACGATCTCTTCTCCACTTTTAATCCAGTTCTTGCTGGAACTATCTTTGAGTTAGTGCCTTTGCTTCGTCAAGAGATGTCAGATCGTCAACTCATCGATCTTTACAACGATCTTGAGATGCCTACAGCCTTTGAGCTGGCCGATATGGAGCGCCTAGGAATAGCTGTCGATAAACCGAAGTTGGAGACGTTACGTACCTTCTTCACGAAGGAGGTTGAACGCGAGACTGCAGCTGCGCATAAAGTAGCAGGGCATGAATTTAATATTGGTTCACCCAAACAACTTCAGGTAGTTCTCTTCGATGAGCTACAACTTCCTAAGACCAAGAAGATCAAGACTGGTTTTACCACTGATGCTGAAAGTCTTGAGTGGCTGGCTGCGAAGACCGGCCATCCGATTCTGGCTCACCTCCTTCGTATCCGCGAGACAAGCAAATTGCTCACAACGGTCGATGGATTGCTGACCGCCATTGCAGATGATGGGCGAATCCACACCACATTTCAGCAGACCGTGGCGGCAACTGGGCGCCTCTCATCAACCGACCCCAACCTTCAAAATATTCCCGTTCGCACCGAAGAGGGTCGACGTATTCGTGATTGTTTTGTAGCAGCCGCTCCTTATATCAGTCTCATGACCGCTGACTACAGCCAGATTGAGATGCGTATCATGGCTCACCTCTCCAAAGATGCGGGTCTGATCGCTGCATTCAAGAGCGGGGAAGATCTGCACAGCACCGTAGGAGCTCAAGTTTTTGGCGTCTCTGTCCATGATGTGGATCCAGAGATGCGCCGGCAAATCAAGGCGATGTCGTACGGACTTGCCTATGGCTTATCCGCTTACGGGTTAGCGCAGCAACTTAACCTTTCACCAGGTGATGCGCAGGAGCTGATGCATCAATACTTTAAACGCTTCGGCGGAATTCAAGATTATTTGAAGATAGTGGTGGAGGAAGCGCGCGCCAAGGGATATACCGAAACCATCTTGGGAAGAAGACGTTATCTTCCAGACCTTTCGAGTGACAATAGGCAGCGTCGCGAAGTTGCCGAACGTATGGCGCTCAACGCGCCTATTCAAGGGTCAGCTGCGGACATCATTAAAGTGGCGATGCTCAATGTTGCTCGAGTTTTAAAGGAAGAGAATTACAAATCGCGCTTGCTACTGCAGGTGCACGATGAACTCATCTTCGACATTGCGATCGGCGAAGAGGATCGATTATCGGAAATGGTGCGTCGGGAAATGGAGAGCGCTGTAAAACTCTCGCTTCCGCTCTCGGTCAATATTGGCACTGGCTTGAGTTGGGACTTAGCGGCCCACTAAGTGACTGCGTGACTCCGATCAAAGGGCTGCAACCATCTCTGCCCCGCCATGATGAGGATGAATCCGGTACCGAACATGAACGTGGTGATTCCAAAGCAATAATGTGGACCGAAGTGCTGCGAGATAAAGCCACCACTGGATTGACCGAGCGCTGCGAATGTTCCTTCTGTGGTCCAGAGCCAGCCGATAGCAGCAGCTCCACTTCCAAATGGACGGATAACTTCTAACTGTTCCAAGTAGAACACCTGCTCCGCGCCCCCTATGAAGCCGAAGAGCGATAAAACGAGTAGAAGTGACCACCCGGGATTAACAAAGGCGAAGGGAATAGTGGTGAGGAACCAGAAGAGATAAATAATTCGAAATCCCTTAACTGGTGAGATATGGCGGCCCAGCGCACCTGCGATAAGACTGCCGAAAATGGAGAGAGCTGCCGTTGTTCCAAAGGCTAGTCCAGCGAATCGTGGTTGATTCTGCAGAGAGCTGATTGCGGGTATCGCGATTTGATAAGTACCGCTGCCGAAACCGATAAGCACGCCCTCGGCAATTAATAATCTGAATCCTGGAGTACTCAGCAGTGTCTGCCCACCGCTTTCACGTTTCTCGGCTCGCCACTCCTTGGTGAACTTGAGGGATGAGAGCGCAATTCCGCCAATTAATATTAAGCAAGCCGTGATTATTAGTCCGCTAGCGGGATGTCCAGACAGCGCCAAGGTTGTTGCAAGAGCTGGTCCGAGTACGACTCCGAGATTCATCGAAGCGGTATCAATTGCGATGGCGGTTCGATATTGATCTTCTGGAACTGCGGTACGCCACATAGGACGAACCGCGAGGTTTATCGGGGGAGCGGTGAATCCGAGGATTCCGGCAAAGACAACTAAAAGTGTGGCGCCGTGACAGGCGGAGAGCGAGGCGAGTGCAATGGCATAACCTGGAACGAAGACCCGTAGCGGAATTTTCAGTCCCATGCGATCTATTGCGGCAGCGCGCAGACCAGTAGTTAAAGAACCGACAACGCCATTAACTCCAGCGGCTAGGCCGGCCAGAGCGATGGAATGAGTGTCGTCGTGGACTTTGAAGTAGATATCCAGACCAACCATGCCGTAAGCCAGACGGGCAGGAAAAGCCGCCAGCATCATCGCCAGCGCCCTGGGATTCCGCAAAATCACCCAATATGCCCGCACGTAGAGCAGTCTATCCCGCGTGAAAGACAGCCGGTTTGACCCTCAATCTGAGCGTAAGTACCCTTAGCCTCTCGCACGCCGTGCGATTTTTACTACCTCTACTTTCTATCCCTACGGAGCAAATTGAGCACTATTCACGCAGTAAATGACATTGGCAGCGCGGAAGATTTTCTAGCCGCAATCGAAGGCACAATCAAGAATTTCAATGATGGAGATCTAGTCTCAGGAATCGTTGTTCAGATTGATCGCGAAGAAGTACTCCTTGATATTGGTTACAAGACCGAAGGTGTAATTCCATCTCGCGAACTTTCAATTCGTCACGATA
>CAIPQX010000008.1 GCA_903867285.1 uncultured Actinomycetes bacterium
ACGATGGTGAAGAGGAGCATCGCCATATAACCCCAACTTCGCATGGCTCATTATTTCACTCATTATCTATTGTGCTGGGTTAAAATCGCTCCATGACGCCTCTTCATCTAGTTTGGGTAACTTTTGCAGTTGTCTGCGCCGCATGTTGGATTCTCTCGATCGTGACCAAGGAACATTCCTGGGTGGACCGGATGTGGTCGATCGCCCCGGTGATCTATGTGGGGGAGTTCGCTCGCGCCGCGCATTTTCACAACGCTCGTCTCAATGCCATGGCGCTCCTCGTTTTAGCATGGGGTGCTCGCCTCACCTTTAACTTCGCGCGCAAGGGCGGGTATTCGGGTGCCGAAGATTATCGCTGGCCGGTACTTCGCGCTGGCATGAAGAACTGGCAGTTCCAACTATTCAATATCTTCTTCATCGTCTTGTATCAAAACTTCCTGCTCGTCTTAATCTCACTTCCTGCACTCACCGCCTATCGCCATCAAGGTACGGCATTTGATGGCTGGGATTTATTGCTGGTCCTCGGATTTCTCTTCTTATTGCTTGGCGAGACCATTGCAGATCAACAGCAATGGAATTTCCAAGAGGGTAAGAAAAAGTTGATTGCTGCAGGGGGAGTTCCGGAGAAGCGCTTTTTAACGAACGGGCTATTCAGGTTTTCGCGTCACCCTAATTATTTCTTCGAGATAAAGCAGTGGTGGGTGCTCTACTTGATCGGTTGCAATTCCATCGGCCTGCTCTTCCAGCGCACGATCATTGGCCCAGTGCTACTAACCCTTCTCTTTATTGGATCTACCCGATTCACCGAGAAGTTATCGCTCGCCAAATATCCGGAATACGCTGATTACCAGAAGAGCACATCGGCCATCATTCCTTGGATCGCAAAGCGTGGCGCCCGTAAGCTGACAGCGTGAGAACAAAGCGCCAGACCTTTTGGGAGCGGATCTGGGCATCGACCATTGTTCTCTATACCTTTGTTGCCACCTTCGTGGTCTGGAAAGCTCTGCATAAGTACGGCGTCAATCCCTATCTCTTCTTCGTCATCGATCTCATTACTTCATGGTTTTATGGGTTGGCATCGGCGCGACTCGTGGTCGCGGTCATCAAGAAGCGTTGGTCGGAAACGCAGAAGTGGGGCTGGCTATCGGCGCTCAACTTCATGTTGCCGCAGGTTTACATCTTGGTAGCAGCTAACCACGTCCCCAAAGATGTCTACATCATTATCTTTAGCGTTATAGGTGTCATGGCCGCCTTCGCAGCTTTAGGAGTAGTTAGCCAGATCCGTGCAGCACGCAAAGAGAAGAGCGCGGAATGAAGAATTGGAGCGGCAACGTCACCTTCGATGCCAGCCTGGTAGTTCGCCCCACCACCCTTGATGATATTAAATCAGCAGTTGTCGCGGCCGATTGCGTTCGCGCTTTAGGAAGCGTCCACTCCTTTAATCGCATCGCCGATAGTGATGATGTCCTAATCTCTTTTGAGCACTTTCCTAAAGATATTCAGATCGACAAAGTGGGCAAGCAAGTTCGCGTTGCGGCTGGTGTGCGCTATGGCGAGCTCGCGATCGCGCTGCATGCCGCGGGTCTGGCGCTTCCCAACATGGGGTCGTTACCCCACATC
>CAIPQX010000009.1 GCA_903867285.1 uncultured Actinomycetes bacterium
TACAAGGCGCGGCGATAAATGGCCAGTTGGCAGGACTGTGGCCTTTGCAGTGGCAGTAGCGCTGGCTGATTTTGCAACGAGCGGCGGGATCGGGGTCTACGCGCACTTCGCTTTCTCGTATCACATGCTCGCTCACATGATTCTAGGAATGATCGCCCCGATTGGTTTGGTTTTGGCAGCCCCCGTGACCCTGGCTTTGCGCACCTTGCCGCTCGGTCGCAACCCGCAGGAGCGTGGTATCCGTGGCACATTCATCACCCTCATTCATTCGAAGTATTCGGTGATCATCACTAATCCCGTAATTGCGCTGGGTCTCTTTGATGGTTCACTCTTCCTGCTTTATATGACTCCGCTCTTTGGAAAGTTGATGCAATCACATAGCGGACATATCTTGATGGATATTCACTTCTTGTTGGCGGGATATCTCTTCTTCTATGTGATCGTTGGGATCGATCCCAACCCGCGGAAGATCCCACATATCGTTCGCATTATCGTGCTCTTCGCCGCGATGAGTATTCATGCCTTCTTCTCGATCGCGTTGTTATCAACAACGACGTTGAGCGATAGTGGATACTTTGCATCGCTCAATCGCCCGTGGAATCTCAATTTATTAGCGGATCAGCATGTTGGCGCTTCCCTGGGTTGGATGATGGGTGAGATTCCAATACTTGTGGCGCTCATCGCCACATTTATCCAATGGATGAGAGATGATTCCCGTGAAGCCCGCCGCATCGATCGCGCAGCAGATCGTGCTGCGGCAATGGGTGAAGAGGATGAGCTCGCTAAGTACAATAAGTATTTATCTACGCTTGCTAGAGGTGACCTGGAGCATCCCGACTAAATCGCAGTAGCAGCTCTGGAGTCGCCGCTGCATCGACCTTTTGGTCGTGGCTTTCGACCGGCAATATTTCTGGCGTTAGTTCGGCTGCTCCAACTAATCCAACCTTCCAAGCATTAAGACGCGCGAGTGCGCGATCGTAGGATCCGCCACCCTGGCCCATGCGATTGCCTTCGCGATCGATATTCAATGCCGGAACTATTACCGTCCCAATCGATGAAAGATCAGCGAAGGCAGAACCGATGGGCTCCAAGACCTTGCCCTTTCTAACTAACGATTCTTCTCTTCCATCCCAAGCCACCCATTCAATATCTTTATCCTGCAGCGTTCTCGGCAACAAAAGGATTTTTCCCTCTCGGATCAAGGCACTATTTATATCTAGAGTTTGTGGCTCGAATCCATACGATACATAGGAAGCCACAATTTGGGCGCTTTGGATTTCTCGCGCTTGCACGATATGCAACCAACTTTCGGGTGTGAAAGTGAGTTCACGCTCTCGTCGCAACTGCGCGCGAAGTGTGTGCTTAGTCCTACTTGTTGAATCCACAGGAGCTCCTCCACGGCAATACATGGTGAAAGAAGTAAGGTTAAACCATGGACTCGCAGATTACCGTTAAAAAAATGTTGGCGGACTTACTTGCGATATCTCATTCACTTGCCCCTTTTGATATGCCACTTCTTGACGCCCATGGCGCCACCTTGGCCGAGGATATTTATGTCGACGACCAGATAGTCCTCCATAGGGGCGTTCGGATTCGCTCACCTCAAATTGGACTGGCGGCTTCACTCGGGCTATCTCGCCTGCCAACGCAGCCGCACCCGCGAGTGGTTGTCATTTCAGCTGGCGACGATCTTGTCGAACCTGGACAGTCCATCACTGCTACGCAGGAGTTTGAGACCAACTCTTGGATGCTCGCCACCGCGGCCAAAGAGGCGGGAGCGGTCGCCTACCGCGTACATACCATTCCAGTGAATCACGAACAGTTGAAGTCGGTCATTGAAGACCAACTGGTTCGCGCCGATCTCATCGTGATTAGCGGTGAAAGTAACGATGGCTCGTTTGAATTAATTGAAGAGGTTTTGCGTGAAATGGGAGAAATCGAAAGCGTCATCCCCAACCTGCAGGGCAGCGCGCGCCATTGCTATGGCACCATCGGCGAAGATGGAATTCCAGTTATAACTCTGCCCGGCGACCCAATGAGCGCCTACATATCTTTTGAAGTATTTATTCGCCCCATGATTCGAACCATGCTCGGAGTTAAAAATGTATTTCGATCGACGGTCAAGGCGGTCTTGTCCCGAGATCTAGAATCCCCGATTGGGTACGCCTCACTCGTGCGTGCAACGCTCTCCTCTAGCGGATCAGAGGAGCCGTATGTCACCCCCATCGCCGATCAAAATCACCTCCTCTCCCTTTCGCAAGCGAGCGCCTTTATAACGGTGTCTGCCGATTCACCTGGCTACTTAAAAGGTGAGATTGCGGAGATCATGATCTTGGATCGAGCTCTGTAAAAATGGAGCGCTGGCCTTATGTGATCTCGGACCATGAGCTCTCACTCCGGCCGCTGCGCTTTCGAGATCGCGCGGCGTGGCAGAAAGTCCGCCGCGCAAATGCGGCATGGCTAGCACCCTGGGAGGCCACTCGTCCAATGATTGAGTCAGACGGACCTTTACCGAGTTACCTTGGAATGGTGCGCTATTACAACAAAGAAGGTCGCGAACTTCGATCCCTATCACTTGGAATATGGCTGCGGGTCAAGGGCAGGGAACGGCTTATAGGGCAGATCACCCTAGGTGGCATAGTTCTTGGCGCATATCGCGGAGGACATATTGGATACTGGATTGATCAAAGCGTTTCCAATAGGGGTTACACAACAAGGGCGGTAAAAGCTTTGACCCGCTTTGCTTTTACCGAGTTACAGCTCCACCGAATCGAGATAAACCTTCGCCCTGAAAATGGCGCATCTAAGAAGGTGGCAGAGAAGAGCGGATATATTTTTGAGGGAGTTCGCCAGCGGTACCTCCATATAGCCGGCGATTGGCGCGATCACCTCACCTTTGTCGCTGAAAATCCCAATAATTTAAATTAAGACATAACACCTAAATCCCGACTTTTCGCCTAAAACTGAATTACTGTTTCATTCCATGGCCTCCGGACTCATCTATCTGATTATTATCGGAATGTGGGTCGCCTACTTTTTGCCTCGCTGGATGCGTCAACATGACACCCAGTCTGGCCGCGAGAGCGAAAGATATAAAAGCGCCATGAAGATCGTCGCCTCTACTCCTAATTTTCCTGATCTGATCGATCCTGAAGAGCGATCCAAGGCGTTGAAGTTACGTCGCACCATACTTGCCGCGTTGGTTGTTGCTCTCCTTGGCACCGCTCTCGCAAGTGCCACGAGTTATCTTCCTTACCTCGCGATATCGATCCCGCTAACTGCGCTCTCTATTTATGTCATCAACGTTCGTCGCCAAGTTGTGGCCGCTCAAATTAAGAAACGCAGGCTTGCTGCGCTCGCCGCGATCACTGCCGTTGAAATTAAACCTAATCCAAAAGCCCGCATTGATCTCTCCAATCATGAACGGAGGGAGAGCGAAGTCAACGTGGAGCAATGGGTTCCACTGCGCGAACGCGAGCTCACTTCCTCCATCACCATCATTGAAAGCCACGAAGAGCGTAGCTGGTCTCCAATTGCAGTTCCGCGTCCGACGTATGCAACTGCTCCGAAAGCTGTGAGCGCAAAACGCACAATCGATTTAACAACACCTGGTAAGTGGAGCGCAGAGCAAGAGCGTCAGAAGGCTCTGGAACTACCAGAGCGCGATGAGCTCTTCGATCAAGAATTAGCCGAACAAGCTGCTATAGCGCGCACTAGGGCAGTGAGCGAATAAAGCTAGATCCAGCTGGGGAACCACATGAGCGAGAGCCAGTGGTGATAACTGATAAGGCTGCCGAGATAAAGCGGTAGGAAGTAGAGAAAATTAAGAAGAACCGCAAGCAGATAGCCATAACTTAGGTAACGTCGGAACTTAGTGATGGTCCCCGATTCGCCCGGCTCTAAGAGCTTTGATAGCGCGTAGACAATAAGCAAAACTAAAAAGGGTTCAAATGCGATCGTATAAAAAGTAAAAACCGTGCGCTTCTGCCAGTTAAACCAGGGCAAATATCCTGCGGCCAAGCTCAGAAGTAAGAGCCCGCTCTGCCATTCTCTACGCGCTATCCAGTAACCAAAGGTGACGGCGATAGCTACTACGCCGGACCACCAGAGCAGCGGTGTCCCCAGCGCTATAACCTCTTGCGCGCAGGCACTGGCTCCGCAACCCTTGGGAGATTGATAATAGAAAGAGGTCGGACGCCCCATAATCAGCCAACTCCAGGGGTTTGCAGAATAAGGATGAGTGGCCGTTAACGTTGTATGAAAATTCCACATCTCGGCGTGATAATGCCAGAGCGAACGGATCGGTCCTGGAACAAAGTTAAAGAGACCGTGGGGTTGGGTATTTGCCCAACCGCGGTCGTAGCCAGATGTGTTGAGTAACCAGCCAGTCCAGCTTGCAAAGTAAACACCCATTGGAATGACGGCGTATTGCAACACTCGCTTTAGAAATTTCTCACGGAGAAGAACTTTTATGGGGTTCTCGATTTCCAGAGATCGGTTCTGACGGTAATCGACATAAAGGGTGAAGAGAAGATAAGCAACTAAATAATAAACACCGCTCCACTTAGTTGCTGCAGCTAATCCGAGCGATATGCCTGCCGCAAAATGTTGGCTCCGTAGAAGAAATAAAAACCCGAGGAGTGTAAAGAACATCAGGAAGATGTCGAGCAACGCGGTGCGCGACATCACTAAGTGCATGCCGTCGGCGCTCATCAAGAATCCTGCGCTCAAAGATAAGAAGTAGTTATTGAAGAGGCGCTTTGTGATGTAGAAAATCATTACGATTGAAGCGGTACCAACGAGAGCTGCGCTAATTCGCCAACCGAACTCATGGTAACCAAATACTTTTATTCCAGCCGCAATCATCCATTTACCAACAGGGGGATGAACGATGTACTGCGCCGCTGCCGTTTTGGGATCTAGTTCGACGCCATGGTGGAGTAATGAGTTGGCGTTCTGGGCGTAGTAGAGCTCATCGAAGACGAAGCCCTTGGGGGTTCCCAAATGCCAGAGGCGAAATAACAAGGCGAAGATCGCCAGGCCCATCACGCTTAGGCGTTCCTGCAGGCGTCCTTCAACCTGCGCCGGAAGTGTCATGGGGTAAGCCTAAAGCCTGCGAGAATTGGTTCATGCTGATCCTTGCCTGTGGCCCTCTGGGCAATCCCGGGGATACCTCTGATCGGGTGAAGCACGCCCTAGAAACGGCCCCCTACATCGCTGCAGAGGATTCGCGGAAGCTGAGCCGCCTGACGAGTGACTTGGGGATTCGTTACGCCGGCAAGGTCATCTCGTATTTCGAGGGCAATGAGAGCGAACGAATTGAACAACTCACCGAGATTCTGACTTCTGGCAGTGACCTCTTAGTCATAACTGATGCAGGAGCACCGGGAATCAGTGACCCGGGGTACCGTCTCATTCGGGTGGCTATCGACCACGGGATTCCGATCCAAGTACTTCCCGGACCGAGCGCGGTCACCACCGCCCTTTTACTCTCTGGCCTGGCTACCGATCGTTTCTGCTTTGAGGGTTTCTCGCCGCGTACATCGGGCACCCGAAAAAGTTGGTATGAAAAGTTGATTACCGAAGAGCGCACCATCATCTTCTTTGAAGCGCCGCATCGCCTGCAGGAATCTCTCGAGGATGCGCTCGCGGTTCTGGGTGGCGATCGAAAAGCGGCTATATGTCGCGAGATGACCAAGACCTATGAAGAGACGGTTCGTGGCACTCTTGCCGAATTGCTCGCATGGAGCACCGATCGCGAAATATTGGGTGAACTCACAATTGTGCTGGAAGGCTTCGATGCTGGCACCCTCACGTATTCCGCCGCCGATTTAGTGGAGCTAGTCCTTGCCCGTGAAGGGGCTGGTGAATCTCGTAAAGATGCAATCGCTTCTCTTGCCAAAGAGCTCAATCTGCCTAAGCGCGTGGTCTTTGACGCCATGGTGGGTAGCAAAGCCTCGGGTAGATAAGATCGTCCAATGAGCGCCGAATCCAAATCTTTTTACCTCACGACGCCGATTTACTATGTCAACGATGCCCCTCATATCGGCCACGCGTACACGACTGTCGCCGGCGATGTGCTTACGCGTTGGCACCGTCAGCGTGGTGAGTCAGTCTGGTTCCTCACTGGAACTGATGAGCACGGGCAGAAAGTACTCAATACCGCCAAGGCAAATAACGTCGAACCCCAAGAGTGGTGCGACAAGCTTGTAGAAGGCGCCTGGAAGCCAGTCTGGGAAGCACTCAATATTGCCAATGACGATTTCATCCGCACCACAGAGCCCCGCCACATGGAACGCGTACAACGCTTTCTCTCTGGACTCAAGGATCAAGGTCATATCTACGCCGGCAAGTATGAAGGTCCATATTGCATTGGGTGCGAAGAATTTAAACTGCCGGGGGATCTTCTCCCTGGGGGACTCTGTCCTACTCACTCAACACCGTGCGAAATTCTGAGCGAAGAGAACTGGTTCTTTAGGCTTTCCGCCTTTGTGCCCGCCCTACTGGAGCGCTACAAAACAGATCCCGCAACGTGTGAGCCAACATCCGCGCGCAATGAAGTTATCTCGTTTCTCGAAGGCGAAGTTCAAGATCTTTCAATTTCGCGATCCACCTTTGATTGGGGAATTCCCGTTCCGTGGGATACCAAGCAAGTTATTTATGTCTGGTTCGACGCGCTCCTCAACTATGCAACAGCAGTTGGCTTGGGCGATGCGGTCGGTACCGCTGGAGCGGAGAAGTTTGCGCAGACCTGGCCCGCCGATGTGCACTTAGTAGGAAAAGATATCTTGCGATTCCATTCCGTTATCTGGCCCGCAATGCTGATGGCTGCTGGATTGCCATTGCCCAAAAAAGTATTCGCACACGGATGGTTACTGGTCGGCGGCGAGAAGATGAGTAAATCCAAGCTCACTGGAATCGCACCTTCGGATATCACTGACCATTTCGGCGTTGACGCATTCCGCTATTACTTCTTGCGCGCGATTCCCTTTGGCAGCGATGGTTCCTTCTCTTGGGAAGATATGTCGGCACGTTACACGTCAGAGCTAGCAAATGACTTCGGCAACTTGGCCTCGCGCTTGATTGCCATGATCGAGAAGTATTGCGATGGGGTAATTCCTGCTGTCGCTCACGATGATGTCTTAAGCGCCGCTCTCAATAGCGCTGCCGAAACTGCAGATGCAGCGATCTGCGCCTTGGACTTCCAAGGGGGCATCAACGCCATTATTGATTTTTGTAAGCGAGTAAATGGCTATGTCACTGAGCAGGCCCCGTGGGTCTTGGCTAAAGATCCGGCTAACAAAGTGGAGCTCGATAAAGTCTTGTACAACACCGCTGATTCCATTCGCGCTTTGGCGGTCTTGCTTCATCCCGTGATGCCCGCAACTACGCAAATACTCTGGGAGAGCCTCGGCGCTCAAGAGACGCTGGGCGATATCGGTTTGCAGAAGATTGGCGCTGTCTCCCGTTGGGGACAGTTGCCACCAGGTTCTCAAGTGACGAAAGGCGCGGTGCTCTTTCCGCGGCTAGAAGAAAAAGCGGAGTAGATGTCGGATCGTCACTCGCTTAAAGAACCGCGCCCCGCTGCGCCGGTTCCCGAACCACTTTCCCGACCATGTATTGATGTTCATGCGCATATGGAGTTGGTCACCGAGAGTGCGCCCGATTCCCCTGAAATTCGCGAACTGCTTGATTCCGCCGCGCGCGCTGGAATCGATCGCGTGGTTCAAGTCGGGTATTCCGCGGAGCAATCAAGATGGGGCGTTAAGTGCGCTGAAGCTTTTCCCGGGCGAGTCTTAGCGGCAGTCGCTCTTCACCCTAATGAAGCTCCGGTTGTTGCCGATCTCGAAGGCGACTTAGCGATCATTGAAGAACTTGCCCGCCACCCCAGAGTCCGAGCTATCGGTGAAACCGGATTAGATTTCTTTAGAACCGAACCAGAGCTGCGTGATAAGCAGGCTTATTCATTCCGTAGACATATCGCCCTAGCTAAAGAGGTTGATAAGGCGCTGGTAATTCATGATCGCAATGCGCATCGCGCCGTACTCGATACCTTGCTCGAAGTCGGGGCTCCCCAGAGCACGATATTTCATTGCTACTCGGGTGATGCAGAGATGGCGCGCGAATGTATCGATGCCGGTTACATCCTTTCCTTTGCTGGCACCGTTACCTTTAAGAACGCTCCAGAGCTGCGCGAGGCGGCAAAGATGGTTCCGATCGATCAACTCTTGCTGGAAACGGATTCACCCTTCTTAGCCCCGATGCCACACCGTGGAGCTCTCAATACCCCAGCCCAGGTAGCGAATATTGCGCGCTTTATCGCCGAACTTCGGGGCGAGAGTGTTGATTACATCTGCGATCGCGTCACTGAAAATGCACTGCGCCTCTTTGGAAGTTTCGATTAGATGACCACCCTCCTTGGTGCAGCTGAGATTCGTGAAATAGCGGCGCGCATCGGAGTAAATCCCACCAAGAAGTTGGGGCAGAACTTTGTAGTCGATGCAAATACTTGCCGTCGCATCGTCAAGGTTGCAGATGTGCGCAGTGATGATGTGGCTCTTGAAATAGGACCCGGCTTAGGATCACTAACGCTCGCCCTCCTGGAGATCGCCAGCAAGGTGGTCGCGATCGAGATCGATCAACGCTTGGCTGCTGAACTTCCACTAACAGTTGCTGCGCATGGATTTAACGCTGAGAATTTAATAGTGCGCAATGAAGATGCACTGACCACGCAATCACTTCCCTTGGAGCCAACAATCTTGGTTGCGAACTTGCCGTACAACATCTCGGTTCCGGTATTGCTGCACTTCCTGCAGAAATTTCCCACTATTAGATCTGGTGTGGTGATGGTGCAGAGCGAGGTCGCTGATCGCCTAGTAGCCAAACCCGGCTCCAAGAGTTACGGCTCCCCATCGGTTAAGGCCACTTGGTGGGCGGAGCTATCTGGTGCTGGCAATGTAGCGCGGCAGGTATTTTGGCCAATCCCCAATGTTGATTCATCGCTCGTCCGCTTTGTTCGCCATGAAGCCGCTGGTGATGAACCCGCACGGCAAGTTACCTTCTCGGTAATCGATGCCGCTTTCGCCCAACGGCGCAAGATGTTGCGTGGAGCCCTTTCGCAACTATTCGAGGGGAGCGCTGAGGCCGCCATCGCCCGCGCTGGAATCGACCCTACTGCTCGTGGAGAGACACTTCTACTCAGCGACTTTATGGCTATTGCTAATACTCTTACCCCATGAGGCGTAACGGCGTAGTTGTTCGAGTTCCCGGGAAGGTGAACTTACAACTCTCCGTTGGCCCATTGGACTCTGACGGGTATCACGAAGTCACTACGGTCTTTCAAGCGATCTCAATTTATGATGATGTCACCGTTAAATTTGCTGAGCCAGGTTCTGGAATTACCTTAGATATCAGCGGATCGACCTCCCACGGTGTTCCGCTCGACGAAACAAATCTGGCCTATCGCGCCGCCCAACTGATGATAGATCGACATGATCTCGATTCTGATATTTCGATTCACATCAAGAAAGAGATTCCCGTTGCAGGAGGAATGGCCGGCGGAAGCGCAGATGCCGCCGCAGTTATTGTCGCTTTTGATGCACTCTACGAACTTGGTATGTCACGTGATGGAATGGAGAAAATCGGCGCCGAACTTGGAAGTGATGTTCCCTTCGCTATCACTGGTGGTATCGCAATTGGACGTGGTCATGGAGATCACCTGACCCCAGTACTGGCGTGCGGAAGTTATAACTGGGTGCTCGCAATGGCACCGCAAGGGTTATCGACGCAATCTGTTTATAACGAATGCGATCGATTACGAACTGGCTTAGATATTGCCAGACCGCAGGTGGGAGATCAGATCTTGCAGGCGCTGCGCGCAGGGGATGCCGAATTGGTGGGCAAGTCACTTTCCAATGATCTGCAATCTGCTGCTTGTTCTTTGCGGCCCGCGCTTCGACTGGTACTCGATGTTGGCATTGATTATGGGGCGCTGGGAGCAGTCGTCTCGGGTAGCGGCCCCACTGTGGCATTCCTGGTTGCAGATGAAGAGCGCGCTTTAGACCTGACGGTGGCCTTAAGTGCGAGCGGGGTTGTGGCGGGGGTAATTCGTGCCACTGGACCGACCTTTGGCGCACGGGTAATAGAAACCCTCTGACCGCGCAAAAAACTGGTGTATTTGTCGCATTGGCGTTAATAAGGGACAATTCAGGTTCCGCCATTGTGTAGTGGCTAGCACATGGGCCTTTGAAGCCCAGGGTCCAGGATCGATACCTGGTGGCGGAGCAAAGCAAAGCCACCCGACCAAAAGGGCGGCGGA
>CAIPQX010000010.1 GCA_903867285.1 uncultured Actinomycetes bacterium
GCCTTGCACGGTATTCATATCCACATCGACCGCCAGGAGGTAGTTACATCCCTCTGTGCCATTCTTAATGGTGTCAGCAACGAAGAAGGGCGCGTGAATGCGCTTGCCCTGCAATCTCCCTTGCATATCTGTCGCACCGACTACGACGGTGTCGATCTTGCCGCTTGCTACATCTGCCTTCAGTTGCTCCAGGGAGAGAGACACTTCTTTTCCTCCGATAGTTAAGTTTAGTGTTGAATAAAGACAGGCTACTCGCGCTGGTCAGCACGCACAATGACCCGCAAAAATGGCCAATGTGAGTGTAATGAGAGCCTGAAAATTTCATGAAAAAATCCCATGGAGATGCTTCCAAAATCACACTCTTGGGGGCAGACTTCCCCTAACTTCTAGAAGGGTGGAATGACAAAGATGTCCCAAATTCATTCAGATGATGAACGGCGCTTAGCCGAGCTGGGCTATAAACAAGAGCTCAATCGCAGCTGGTCCGGATTCTCCAATTTCGCAATCTCCTTCTCCATCATCTCCATTCTTTCGGGCTGCTTCACAACATTTGCCCAGGCTTGGAACTTTGGTGGACCTTTCGCGATCACTGTTGGTTGGCCGCTTATTGCCACCCTGATCCTCATAATCGGATTCTCCATGTCAGAGCTTGCTTCCGCCTTCCCAACTTCGGGTGGTATCTACTGGTGGGCAGCCAAACTCGGCGGAGCAAAGGCTGGTTTCTACACCGGCTGGCTCAACCTCATCGGGCTGGTTTCGGTAACGGCATCCGTTGGCTATGGCTCAACTTTCTATATCAATCAACTCCTTGGTTTCTACGTCAAGAGTTGGACTAATTCATTCGGCGGCGATTACATCAAGCAGCAGTTTGCTCTCTTCCTCATTGTCATGGTCCTAATTACCCTGATCAATCTTTACGGACACCACCTCCTAGCAGTCATGAACAATATTTCTGTTTGGTGGCACGTCTTTGGAGTGGCTGTAATCGTTGGCGTTCTTTTGATCGCTCCGAAGCACCACACATCAGGTAGCTTCTTCTTCAAGCACATCAACAACTCTGGATTTGCTGGCACCGGAGGAAGTTTCTGGTACTTTATTTTGCCTTTGGGATTCCTGCTCACCCAATACACGATTACTGGTTTTGATGCTTCGGCTCACTTGTCTGAAGAGACGCATGAAGCTCATATCAACGCCGCAAAGGGAATCTGGAAATCTATTTTCTACTCAGCAGTTGGTGGATACATCCTTCTGCTCTCATTTGTTTGGGCAGCGACGAAGTTTGATCTAATCAACTCAGCCGATCCGAAGCTAAATCCATTTGGTCAAGGAAGCCCTATCGCGATCTTCTACTCCGCACTCGGTGGAGATGGTGGCCTCTTCAAATTGATCATGTTTATCACAACTATTGGGCAACTCTTCTGCGTCACGGCTTGCCTGACATCGTGCTCAAGAATGATGTTTGCCTTCTCTCGTGATGGCGCACTTCCAGGAAGTAAGCACTGGCGCAAGGTCAACAGTTCTGGAACACCTGTAAACGCTATTCTGATCTCAGCTGTAGCAGGAGTTGCAATGACCCTTCCAGCACTCTGGAAGAGCTCAACTGGCGCTCCTACTGCTTTCTATGCAGTTGTATCTGTCTGCGTTATCTCTCTCTACCTCGCATTTATGATTCCTATCTATCTGCGTTGGAAAGCTGGAGATAGCTTTAAGGCTGGTGCATGGACTTTGGGTAACAAGTACAAGTGGATGAACTTGATCGCAGTCGCAGAGATTGTGATTATTTCGATCTACTTCATCTTGCCGCTCTATCCTTCAGCCATTCCGTTCCGCAAGGGATTTAGCTGGACATCTGTGAACTACGCACCAATCATCACCGGAGGCGCACTTATCCTTCTTTGGATCTGGTGGCACCTCTCAGTGAAGAAGTGGTTCAAGGGACCAATTAAGAACATCTAGTCAAAAAGCGCTCAATAATAAAGGGGTCCAGTTATCTGGGCCCCTTTATTATTTGCCTAAAACTGATTCTCCCCAGCGTTGCACGATGGGTTTCCATACTGCGATGAGCGCGGCCTCCGCTGCGGCAAATTCTGGGGCAATCGTATTCTTGCCGGAATCGATGAAGGCGTTGTCTGCTTCTGCTTCCCACCACTTCACAACTTCAAGATCAATCTCGGGATGGAACTGGACGCCATAACTTCTGGTGCCCAAGCGATAGACCTGGTTGACGCACAACTCACTCGATGCCAAAAGTGTCGCTCCAGTCGGAAGTACGGTCACCTGATCTTCGTGCCACTGTGCAACCGGCAATTCTGAATCAAATGCAAAAATTGCATCGGTAACTCCCACGCCGCGAATGGAGTAGATGCCAACTTCACCTAGATCTGCTCGCTCAACGCGTCCGCCACCGGCTACTGCGAGGAGTTGCGTTCCCAAGCAGATAGCAAAGATGGGAATGTCGCGGTCGATCGCATCTTTAAGAAGCGCGCGCTCTGGCGCGAGCCACGGGTGCAGATGGTCTTCCGTCGCGTTCATGTGGCCACCGAGGGGGAGCAGCGCTGCCGCGTAATCTGGAACTTGTGTCGGAACGGTTTCGCCTGCAAAAGCGTGTAAGACTCTTATTTCAAAGCCGAGTTCTTCTAGCCATAATCCAACTAAATGTGGAGCATCCGTCTCGTCATTTTGAATGGCGAGGATTATCGGTTTTGTATCGACCATGCCTTAGTGAGAGGTGACCGGACAGGTAAGGGTGCGAGTGATGCCGGGAACGGCCTGCACCTTAGCGAGGACGCCGCGGCCGAGCTCTTCCATACTGGGTGACTCTGCACGCATGATCACGTCATAGGGGCCGGTTACGCCTTCAGCCAGGGTGACGCCTGCAATCTGGGAGATTGCTTTAGCAACGCTGGAAGCCTTGCCGACATCGGTTTGGATCAAGATATAAACCTGAACTGACATGTTGACTCCTTTAACCTTAGATCGTTACTGGCGAGGCTGGCCCGCACGGGCTCTAGGCTACTCCCAGAACCTAGGGTTAAGGGAAGAGAATTTATATGGCCAGCGAATCGTCGCTCATCGCCGCAGTACAGGCGATCTTCGAATCCGCCTCACAACCTGATGAAAGAGTTTTGGTTGGGATCGGGGATGACGCCGCTGTCATTTCCCAACCCAAAGGGAAAGTGACACTAGCCACAGATATTGCGGTAGAAGGCGTTCACTTCAGTCGAAATTGGTCCTCCCTCTTTGAGATCGGCGCCAAGATCACCGCCGCAAACCTCGCTGACATTTACGCAATGGGCGGAACTCCCGAGTATCTATTGGTTGCCGCCGCGCTTCCTGCGGGATTTACCGTGTCTGAGATTCAAGAGCTGGCACGCGGTATCGTCGATGAAGCAAAGAAGGTCGGGGCTCGCGTTGTGGGTGGTGACATCACCGCATCTACCGCCTTAGTTATTTCTATTGCCGTTTATGGATCTGTGAAAGTTCCGATTCTCCGCAGTGGCGCTGGCGTGGGTGATCTAGTGATTATCAACGATCTACCCGGAAAGTCGGCAGCGGGGCTAGAACTTTTGAAAGCCGGGATAAGCGACGAGAGAACGCTGGCACACCGCAGACCTTTGGTTGATTACGCTGCCGCTCGCGATTTTGCTTTGGCGGGAGTATCGGCGATGTGCGATGTCAGCGACGGGCTCGCATCAGAGCTGCTCCATATCGCGCGCGCATCAGGTGTTGGTATAGAAATTCGTACTGATGAGGCTATCGATTTTGCTGGCGGGGAAGATCATGTCTTTGTGGCAACAATTTCTCCGCACCTTCCCTTTCCAAGACAGGCGATTGAAATTGGTAAGGTGGTATTAGGTAAGGGAGTTCGTATCAACGGCGAGCCCGCAGTACATAAGGGCTTTACGCACTTTCCAGAATAGTTCGTGCAAAGCCGGGGCGATCGGTCATCATCACGCTTGCTCCATGTTTTTTGCAGAGCAGAATCTCTTCTGCACTATTTGCGGTCCACGCAAAAATCTTGCGCTGACCCATCTTTGCTCTATGTAATGCCGGGAGCGTATCGACAGAGGGTCCGATGGAACGACCTAAATTAAATAGGGCAACCCATCGAAAGGGAATTAAAAAGACGGTGTTCCAGTGCGACCCGCGTAATCGCGCAATGGCAAACCAGGAGAAGGACATAATCGCAACCGATATTCCGGCCTCTGCAATCCTGCTCTGGTAACGAGCAAGTGTTTTGAGAAGTTCGCGTTCGACTCCTCCGCGAGTGGGGACCGGGTGCTTGGTCTCGAGCGCTAGATCCTTTTTGAATTGCAGCGCCATCTGGAGGAGATCTTCCAGGGTAAGGATTGGGTAAGCGGCTCTAATCTCGGCGAGGGTGGAATCTGCAATAACGAGATCACAGTCGGCTACGCGTTTCATATCGTCGTCATGCCAGCAGACGATGACACCATCTTTAGTTAAACGCAGATCTGTTTCGAAGCCATCGGCGCCTTGGTCTACCGCGGCTAGGTATGCCTCTCGGGACGCTTCGGGATGGTCAAAGGAAGCCCCACGATGGGCGTAGATAAGAGGGTTAGAAAAAGGGGTCACGCACCTA
>CAIPQX010000011.1 GCA_903867285.1 uncultured Actinomycetes bacterium
AGATTCCATCGACGCATCAAACTTACAACTTTGGTGCAAAGTTGATGGTGAAATTCGTCAGGATTCCAATACATCAGATCTTCTCTATGGAATCAATCACCTCGTCTGGTACATCTCGCAATTCATGGAACTCTTTCCAGGCGATGTGATAAATACTGGAACTCCTGCTGGAGTTGGCATGGGATTTAAGCCAACCAAGTACTTAAAAGCGGGGCAACTACTTGAAACTGGAATTGCTGGCATCGGTGAAATAACTTCGAAGGTTATTGCTTACCAAGCTTGACGCTTACCCCAGAATCCATTGACTTATAGAGGGCATCGACTAAACGCAGTGTGCCCACGGTATCTGCAACGCTGCTGCGAAGTGGGGCTCCCGTTGCGATCGCCCGCATAACAGAGCCGATTGTTCCTCTAAAGGCATCGGGGAACCAGCGAGTTGTCACGGGATACGGCGTCCAACCATCGGTAGGCACCACTTGAGAATTAACTTCCAAGGTGTCCACGCGCCCGGTGGGGTAATCATAGAGAAGACCCAAAGTACCTCGAATAGATCCTTTGTCACCATCGATGCGGAACTCGGCGCGGTTATCTCCGCCGCGATTGATGTGATTGGCATGTACCAAGGCGGTGACGCCTTCATCGTAAGAATAGGTGCTTATCGTCCGTGTTTCACCTTTGGGGTACTGGCCGTGAGTTCGACCGGCCACACAGAAGACGGTATTAGGTTCACCAAGGAACCAACGAATCACATCGTGATAGTGAATTGAATGGAGCATGATTTCCAAGCGCTCTAAATCTTTCGCCCACGGCCACATCTCCCACGGCGTAACCAAATTAACTTCGATTGTCACATTTGTGACTTTGCCGATCCAACCAAGTTCGACCATTCGGTAAGCAGCTGCCATTCCTTCTTCAAAGCGCAGTTGATGGTTCACTGCAGCGACAATTCCATTTTCTTCAACAGCGTGAGCCATCTTTAAGCCATCTTCCACCGAGGTGGCCATGGGTTTTTGCGCCAGGATATGTTTCTTCGCTGCAGCTACTTTATAGAAGATCTCTGGTTGCAGCGCTGCAGGTACGGCTATATCAACGATTACGGAGTGCGGATCTGCTAAAAGTTCATCGAGTGATTTATACACCTTGGGGATATTGTGACGTTCCGCCACATCTTTAGCTTTTGCTTGATCCACATCGAAGATTCCGATTACATCAAGGCCAGCAATTTTATAAGCGGGAAGATGCGCACCATCAACGATCCCGCCGGCCCCCACGATTGCGATTGGTACCTTGATCCCGTCCGGGATATCGAAATTGCAGTAGTCGGAAACCTCTTTAAATATATCAATCATGGCTATTCCTGATTCTCTTTCTGCGAGGTCCGGTATAAAACGGTCTGCAGGTGCTCGGTATATAGAACCAACTCTTCATTATCTGCCCTAAAAACCTCATAACTAACCCTAAATAGGCCCATATTTTCGTATTTAGGAGTCTTCTCCAGCAGGGTTCGCATGGCATAGATGGTGTCACCGATAAAGACCGGCTTGATAAATCTAAGTCGGTCATACCCATAGGAGAAGGTATTTACATTGTTATGCGCGAATAAACCCATTCCGTAACTAAATACCAGCGCGCCGGGGACGATCCTCTTCTTGAATAGCCCTTCTTCTCGCGCCCATAAATCATCCGCAACATAAGGGTGGAGGTCAAGAAGCAATGAGCTAAAGATCATCACTTCTCCTTCGGAGATAGTTCTGCGAATGGACCTATCAACTTCGCCGACTTGATAATCCTCATAGAGTTTTACATCTTGATTCCATACCGGAACTTCGTAACGAGCGATGGGATCGGGATTAGGATTTTGCATTACTCCCCCTTAAGTAATTCAGCGCGGATCGATTCGGTATCTTCGCCAACATGCGGTGCGCCTTTAGCGCTCTTCAAAACCCGGCCATCTAAGCGCAGCGGCGAACGTGTTGTGGGAATCGATATCACTTTCGCTCCGGACTGAGATGAACGTGTTGTTTCCTGCAACATGTCGAGTTCGTGGAAGCCTTCATGATGAACCAGTTCTGGAAGAGTCAAGACCGGAGCGCACCAGACATCAGCGCTATCTAGAATTGATAGCCAGTGCTCCGTCGTCGCTGTAGATAATTTTCCAGTGAGAGTCGCCATGATCTTCTCTTGCTGCGACCACCAGGATTCAGGATCTTGATATTCACTAAAATCTATCCCTAAGAGTTCGCCCAACTTGGGGATCGGGTTCATCGCAATTGCGATATATCCATCACTGGTGGAATAAAGTCCGTACGGAGCGGGCAAGAAGGCGTGTGCAGAATTCTTCGCACCGCGTTTTACTTCAACCGTTTCATCGAACAAATGCGCACTCAAGAGTTCAAATTGCAGATCGAGCATGGACTCAATCAAACTTGATTCGACGAGACCTCCAACACCGGTTCGCTCTCGGCGTAGTAAGAGCGCTGTTACGCCATGAGCAATGTGCACAGAGGTAAAGATGTCAGCCACGGCAATACCAACGGGAATTGGCGGCATATCTTTTGAGCCATTGAGCCACGGGAAGCCTGATATCGATTGCGCCAAGAGATCTTGTCCTGGTCGATCCTTCCAAGGACCAGTGGCTCCATATCCTGAGGCGCTGGCGTAGACGATTCTGGGATTAACTTTCTTCACATCTTCATATCCAAAACCGAGGCGCTCAATAACTCCCGGCCTAAAGTTTTGCACGATGACATCAGCCTTCTTGATGAGCTCCCAGACCTCGGCCTTGTCAGATTCACTCTTCAAATCTGCGGCAAAGCTCTCTTTATTACGGTTCATAATGTGAAAAGAGAGCGTATCTCCATCACTTTCGAGCCCCGCAAAGGCCAAAGTCCGACCGATATCTCCAGTGCCGGGACGCTCAATTTTGATCACGCGCGCCCCTAGATCGGCTAACCGCATCGCCGCAACTGGTCCCGCTAAGAATTGCGAGAAGTCGAGAACGAGGATGCCATCTAGTGGAAGTTCGGGGCGAGCCTGTCGGGTCATCACATCTACTCCTAATTAAGGGTTGGAAGAATCTTTACGGGTTAGTCGACGTGAAATATTTCGGGAATATCAGACCACCACTCACCCGCGGCACGATCAGCGACCGGTGTTTGGAGTGGCTTACAGAGATCCCACCATTTTTGAGTAGTTGGGTCATCCGCCATCTTCGCCATATCGCCGGCGAAATCGCTCCCGACATACTCATAATAGGAGAAGAGAATCTCTCCATAGCGATAAATGGAATAGTTGCGAATATTGCTGGTGTAAATCTGCTTAAGTACTTCAGGCCAGACCGCAGAGTGCAATCTTTCATACTCTTCCCGGTGCTCGGGCTTCATTCCAATAACAGATGCGTAGCGTTGCATGGCTTATCCCTTCAGTCCATATACGTTGATGGCGGTCTTACTTTTAATCCACTCTTGGTCATCAGCACTGTACTTCGCGACGGCCGCGACTTGGGCGTGCCAAACATCAACATAGTTATTCATCAGAGTGATGACTGGCCAATCGCCGCCCATCATGATTCGAGGGGCGCCAAAAGATTTAACCATATGATCGACATAAGGCTGCCAATCCGAAACAGTCCAATCTGCGTTCGAAGCGGTATTTAGGCCAGAGAATTTGCCATACACATTCGGGAACTTTCCCAGCTCTGCCATTTGTGTCGCCCAAGGTTCCATAACTTTGCCGGCGATATTGGGTTTGGCGAAATGATCAATGACAATCTTCAACTTTGGAAACTTTTGCGCTAAAACAGCCACATTCGCCAGATGTGCGGGATTGACTACAACGTAATCGAAGGCGAGACCACTCTGTTCAACTATCGCCAGGGTTTCAAGAACTTGAGGTCGCAATATCCATAAATCATCTGATTCGTACTTAGCGTCTGCGTAGTTATGGGTGAGATTGCGAACCCCTTTAAAATAACTATCTTTGGCGAGGATTTTCAGGGCTCGGGCCGCTTCAGCCGTGCGATCGAGCGGAATATAACCAACTACCCCACGCACAAATTCATATTTATTAGCAACATCCAACATGTAAAAGGTATCTTCGTAAGTATCGGCCGCCTGCACTAGGACGCTCCCGGTAACACCAGAGGGTGCGATTTCTGGTTGTAGCCGCTCCGGGGTGAAATCATCGTAAATAACCCCATAAGAAGGCTCGATCCAATCATAAGCTCGCTCACTCATCACCCATAAGTGCTGGTGTGAATCTATCAACTCATTACTGCTCATAGCTCCTCATTCCTCCATCACAGTAGATGGTGCTTATCCCATGCTTCACGTACCGTACTTCCAGCCTTGAGATCGATCAAGACATGGTTTTCTCCGAGCGCACGCTTATTTGCCGCGGCAAATACCTCGTCGATCGCAAATTGAGGTACGACGACAACTCCGTCAATATCAGCTATCAGAAAGTCACCCGGAGCAACGGGCACTCCTCCGCATATCACGGGCGCTCGAGTACTAGCCACCTGCATTCGACCCTTATAGTCAAATGGCAATGATCCAACTCCAAATGCGGCAAAACCAACTTCGAATATTTGGTTTACATCGCGCAAGGGCCCGTCGCAAATAACCCCGTTCGCGCCACGCCTCTGCGCTGCTGTTGAAAAGAGTTCGCCCCAAAAGGCTGATTGATGTGTCTGCCCGGTGGCCACGACAGCAACTTCTCCGCTCTGCAACGAGTCCAAGAATGCGATCGCGGGTCCATAAGGATCTTGGGCGTCAAATACTGTCGATGGTACAAACTCAATGGTGGCGGCAAAACCAGAGATCTTCATACTTCGATCCAGCGGCCTAATATCGCTATCCATGACATTGTTTCGAATTCCTAAGACATCAAGTGAATCTGAAACCATCGCTACGCGGACCGATGCATGCAGTTTAATTGCTGTCATTTTTTATCCACCAAATAGATATGTGTGAAGGCCATAACAGTCTCGCCGCTCTGATTTAAGACAACCACGCTTTCATCAATAAATCCATACTTTTCCGGGTTTTTTCCGTGATCGCGCTTGCCGACTATTTCAGCGCGGGCGTGCACCTGGTCATCAATAAATACTGGGGCAATGAACCGGACCCGGTCATACCCATAACTCATCGCCGCTTCATTGATTTCGTCGGCAAGAGATCCCACCATTACCGAGAGAACTAAGGTGCCATGTGCCATTCGCTTCTTAAAGGGTTGGGTGGCACACCATTCGGCATCCATATGATGCGGGTAGAAATCTCCGGTTTCTTGCGCATGCAGCAATATGTCAGCTGCTGTTATTTGACGCGCAGGGCCTTCCTTAGCCTCCCCTATTACAAATTCATCCCAAGTTCGCCTCATGCCGATTCCTTAATGTGCGCTTCGTAACAACTTTCGATCGCGGCTAGATCTGATTCCACAAACTTCTTCTCTGCCAAAATTCGATGAATTATTTGCGACGAGGCGAATTGCACTTCGGGCCATCCAAAAACCCTGGGTCGAACCCAAGCCCCCTCGAGAGAGCGCAGCGTATTTGCGAAGAAATTGCTGGTTAGTCCGTTGGCGTAACTACTCTTCCACGCAGCCAGATTGCCGGGTTGGCCACCCGCCGCGACATATGAGGTCGACTGAATTACGGGTGAAGAGAGCAGATACGCCACTTCAGCCGCTAAATAGGGATTAGTTGAGGCACTAGAAACTGCGATTCCGGCGCCTCCCAGTTGGGAGCCGCTCGCCCTCCCGTCAAATGACGGAAGATCGTCGTAACAAATAACACTCTCGCGAAATCCCTTTCGAGAGTAATTGGAATACCCGTACATACACACGGCATGTGTGTATCGATCGTCGGCAGCCAATAATTCGGCAATCTCGATCGGATTACTGGTTAAACATTCTGCAGGGACGAGACCAGAAAGTTCAATCATAAATTGAAGAACCTCTGCTGCTACCTTTTTATCGATGAATGATTCAGCACTCGCTAATGGCGCCTCGCGTTGCGCCATTAGCGTTGCGAAAGTACTGAAGGCGTCCACCGGCTTATGAGGCCACAGAACTGATCCTGTTTTGGCGAGTTCAATGACCTCGTTCCAAAAGATAGGTGAACGATCTGCCTTATCTGGCCGATAGGCAGAAACTTGAGCTGCAGTATCAATGGCTAACGCCCATTGTCTTCCTCGATATTGATAACTTAAATGGGATTGCCCAACGCTAGTCCTACTGAGAGCTTCTATCTTCTCTGGACCAAGTAACTCTTCAAATGCGATCACGCTATTGCTATGCACCGCATCAGGAACATGTGGATGGTCGATAACCATCAGATCATAATTTTCATAGAACTCTATGATCGGCTGATCACCAAAGGCCAGCAGAGATCGCGCATCCCAGCGCACATCCGCATCTATTTCGTGCTTAAGGAGCTCGTTTGAATTCACTAACGAATCCAAACCGCGGGGGTGATCCCACGTCATCCCCTTAAGAGAAGCGACCATTTCAGTTGCTTAATATTTGATTGATGGAATCTGCCAAGTATTTACGAGCGGAAATACCCTCATCAATGGCGCTCCCGTAATTGAAGAAGCCATGGATCATCCCCGGATAGTTCTTATAGGTGACTGGCACGCCGCCACTTCGCAGCTTCTCTGTATAGGCGACACCGTCATCATGCAAAACGTCATACTCCGCTGTAATCAGAACCGCTGGAGCAAGTCCTTTGAAGTTGGTAGCGTTAAGAGGAACTGCATATGGGTTTGAATTGTCATTAGAACCATTTAAGTACTGCTCCCAGAGCCACTTCATTCCATTCCGTGTAAGACCATAATCGTCGGCATTTGCCAGGTAGGAAGGAGTATCGAAATCAACACCGTTGCAAGGATAAATAAGCATCTGATAAGCCAGCGGGTGCTTGTTTACATCCCGAATTTTGTGGGCCACTCCAGAAGCTAAATTTCCTCCAGCGCTATCGCCTCCCACGCCAATTTTCGAGGGATTTACGTTGAATTCTGCAGCGTGTTCAGAGAACCAGGTAAACGATTCGTAACAGTCATCGAATGGTATTGGAAACTTATGTTCAGGTGCCTTCTGATAATTCACTGCAACAATCACCGAGTTGGTGAGAATCGCCATCTCCTGCAGTTGCGCATCATATTTATTGATGTAATTCAGTACCCAGCCGCCACCATGAAAATAGACCATTCCATTGAATGGACCAGCTCCGGGAGGTTGATAAATATTGATCACAACGTCCGCCGTGGATGTCGTTATATATCGCGTAGAGATAGCAACGTCATCGCGGAGGGGACCTGAGAAATCACGAGGAGTATGTCCTTCAGCGCGCGCTCGGCGGGCGCCCATGAGGGAAATATCAGGAAGATTAGCCTTTGCAGCCTCAGCGAGGAATGCAGCGCATTGCGGATGCAGCGCCATTAGTTATCTTCCTTCCTATGCTTTGCTATCAAGGAATCTATCTTCTCCCAAGCCTCTTGCGGAATCGCGCGATCAAAGTTAGCGATATTTTCTAGTAGCGAGTCGGAACTACGACAGCCAACTACAACGCACTTCACTGCTTCATGCCGTGTCGGGAATTGAATAGCTGCCTGTTGTAGGGTCACCTCGAATTCCCGCAAACTCTCTTGGAATTCCAGTGCCCGTGCCACAATGTGGGCGGGTGCGGGTTCGTAGAAATAGTGCGACTTGGGGCTTGGATTAGCGAGAACTCCCGAGTTAAATACCCCGACCGAGACGATGGAAACTCCCTTGCGGAGTGCAGCAGGAAAGAGCTCATCTGCCGCGCTCTGATCCAGCAAGGTATATCGCCCGGCATTCATCACCACGTCTACATCGGTCTCGTTTACCATGCGTGTGGGGATCTCATTGAAATTCATCCCAATTCCAATAGATTTAATGAGACCTTCGGAACGTAATTTTTCTAGTGCGGGATAAGCGAGATTGATCGCATCATCTGCAAAATCATCGGGATCATGGATATAAACAATGTCGATGAACTCCATCTGCAACCGCACCAGGCTCTCTTCAAATGAGCGTCTAATCCCAGATTCCGAGTAGTCATTTAGCCGTTCCACGCTGTTGTCGGCATCGAGAAAGAAGGAGTCATTTTCCTTGTCGGAGGCCACCAATAAGCGACCGACCTTAGATGAAAGCACCCAACTATCCCTCGGGTACTTTGAAAGATACCCACCGAGACGTCTTTCAGAAACGCCCTTGCCATAATGTGGAGCGGTGTCGAAATAGTGAATGTTTTGCGAGATGGCAGTATCGACTAAAGCCTGTCCCTCGTCATCGGCGATCGAAGAGTAAAGACCGCCCAGTTGTGCAGTTCCAAGACCTAACTTAGAAACAACTGCCCCACCTTTTAATGTGACCAATTCGCTGTGGTGCATGATTTCCTACTCCTTGATAGAACCGGCCAACATGCCACGAATCAATCGTTTCTGAGATATTAAGAAGACGATCATGACTGGAACCGCAACCAAGATTCCAGCTAGCGCAATCTCCGGTTTTAGAATTGGAACCGAGGTGGCGCCATTTCCGGGATTAATTGCAGGTGTAGAGAAGAAGAGGGCTCCGAGGCCGACCGGTAGCGTGTAATTTGTCGGAGATTGCAACATGATGTACGGCATGAAGTAATTGCCCCAGTTTCCAACGAAGGCGAAGAATGCCAGCAGGGCCAACAGTGGATAACTCAATGGGAAGGCAATCTTCGTATATAAACGAAAATCGCTACATCCATCTAGGCGTGCCGATTCGTAAAGCTCAGGAGGAATCGTGCTCGAGTAGTAGATATAGGCAAGAAAGGCCCCAAAGGGATAGAGCGAAGATATCAAAACCACCGACATGGGATTATCAACCAGATTGGCCTTATTCATCTCAATGAAGAGTGGAATAACCAGAGCAACTGGCGGGACCAGCATCATGATCAACGTCGATATCAAAAATGCCTTCTTGAAACGAATTCTGGAGGCAGAAATTACAAAGCCAGCGAGCGAAGCGGTAACGCTTGCGATAAGCACAATCGCCAGGTTATAAGTGATGGAATTGAGCACCCAACGCGCCAAGACACCACTATTGAAATCCTGCAAATTCTTCCAAGCCCGGACATATCCGTGGAAGCTGGCGAAGGAGAGCGGGTTCTTATAAGAAACCTCACGGTCCGTCTTAGACGGTGTAAGAACGAGCCAGAGCATAGGAATCACGCTGAGCACAGCCCAGAAGATCAGCCAGAAGTTAATTACGAGATGACCAATTTTGATCTTACGCTTCTTTTTACGCGGTGTCTCCGTAGTTGCCGGAGTTGTCTCTTTGAAATCTATGCTCATGCTTTAGCCGCCTCACGTTTTAGCGCTTCTTTATGCATTTTCTTTGGACTTTTTAGAGTGACATCTTCAAACATATCTGTCTTAAAGATAACAAGTAGCGCACCGATGAGACTTGGAATAAGAAGCATTAGTGAAAGGGCTGACGCTTCACCGAAGTTACCGTTGTCAAAAGCCAAAGAATAGCTCAGTTGATCAAAGGACCACTGCTGGGCAATTCCGTGATAAACGCTCGAGTTAAGCAGTTGTGGCTCTACGAAGATTTGTAGACCACCAGCAAAGACGAGAACGCCCATATAGATAACATACTTACGGATCAAAGGGAGTTTGATTTTTGTTGCGAGCTGGAATTGATTGCACCCATCTACCCGAGCTGCTTCCAATATTTCAGTAGAAATAGATTGCAGCGACCCGAATTGAATCAAAATCCATTGTCCAGCGAGTGAGAAGAAAGCCATGAAAACGAGAATGAAAGTGAGGTTTGATGTTTTCCAAATCTGAGTGGCTTGTGTAATCCCCATCCAATGCATAATGCCTTTAAAAGGGCTGAGAGTTGGTTCAAGAAGCGCATACCAGAGGAGAACAGCTACCGAACCGGAAACGCAGGCTGGAACTATGTACGCCAGTCGAACATATTTTTTCCACGGTGCGGTGTTCATATCAAGCATGAGCGACATCGCAACAACGAAGATAATCATTAGGGGAACGAAGAGTGCCATGAACCCAAGCACGTGCTCGGCTGCAGGTAACAAGCGAAAATCCTTGAAAACTATCTTAATTACTCCCCAGCCACCATTTGGGTTGGAAGGTGACTTACTGGGAACGTTAAACACCGCCATGATAAGCGGGAGTATCCCAAAGAAGAAGAGAAGAAGTAGATACGGGGAGAGCATGAGGATCATTAAAAGATTCTTCGGCTTGTAACGACGGCCTTGGCGCACTTTATCTCCTAATTTTAAGAAGCCTCGCGAGACCTATAAGGTCCCGCGAGGTCTTCGTCTAACTTACTGATTACTTACTAACTACGGCGTACCCAACTTGAGTTGCCGCATTTGATGTGTACGTTGCATACGCATCGATGGCTTTCTGCATATCTTTCGTCTGTGCAATCACAGTATCGAAGGATGCGCCCCACGCACCGTTTGCGTCGTAACGAACTGGCTTAGTGCCTGGCCAGATCAACTGTGCCTGCGTATCAAGCGCAGGAACAATGCTCTGGGCGTAGTAAGGGTCCTTAGCTACGGCTTGAACCCAGATCTTGTTTCCAGGACCGTACGCAGGATAGGTAGGCGCACCATGACTTCCATCAGGGTTCTTCACGGAGACGAGGTTACGAGCATCTCCGACCATGAACATTGCGAAGGCTAGGGCTTCCTTTGGATACTTTGTGTGAGTAGAGATTGTGTAGATACCTCCACCATATTCACCGGAATAAGCCTTGGCGCCTGGCCACGTTGGCATAGGAGCTGTTGCAATAACGCCTGCTGGAACGTTGTAAGAGCTGGCAGGACGGAGTACGAATTGACCCCACCATGATGGACCAATGGCCATCAACCACTTACCGGCTTGTGCGACATCCTTGATATACCCAGCATCGAACGGTGTGCGAACATCAAGAACTCCGCTGTCAATCAAAGGTTGAAGCGCAGTTGCAACACGTGTGCAATTTGGGCTCTTCGAATTGATAACAACAACGGTGTCAGACTTCGCGACGTTCAGTGGGCACTGTGATGGCTCCAAGAAACTTGAATAGGCTGCTTGATCTCCCAAAGATCCTAAGGAATATCCTGGGTGATTCTTGGCAAGATCAACTCCGATTGCAACGAACTCTGCCATCGTGGTTGGAACCTTGTAACCAAATTGAGTCATCATGCTCTTGTTGTACCAAAGCACAGTCTGAGCAAGGTCATTCTTAACGCAGTAATAATGGCCATTTAATAGACACCAATTGTTACCGGCTCCGAACGCTTTCCACACACTTGCAGGTTGAAGAGCGTCAAGTTGAAGCGCATCGTTAACCAATGGATTCTTCAAGAATGCAACGTCATTAGGTGGACCGAAAACTACATCTGGCCAACCTTTTTTAACGGTATTGAAAAGTTGTACTTTTGCAACAAGGTCACCCTGGGCGTGGAGCTGAACATTGACGTTCACTTTGCCCTTCATGATTTGTGCATACAACTGTGCACCAGGAAGGCGAGGTGAATCTACCCAGATGGTGATTGAAGGAATCGCTGCTTGCGTAGCGACCGGAGTTACTAAAGAAGCTCCTAACAAAGCGGCCGTGGCTACGACCAGCAAGGAATGCTTTCTCTTCAAGGTGTTCCCCTTTCGTTGCTAACCCACCAATCGAGGGAGAGGTGGCCAGTTGGGTTGAGATTAGAGGATAAATACTATTTCGTATAGTATTTTGCCAAATATTTCTCTAGTATGTCTCCAGGCTCAAAAGGCTAGGTGGCTATTTGGGGGGCGATTTCGCGTTACCAAAAAGTTACAAAGCCGATGAGCAAAGCGGGCCACCTGTTTTAGCGATGAGGAGAAGCGAATGAAGATCACCAACGTGGAGGTAATTCTCGTTGAGCGGCCTGCTTTTGCGCCTGCCTTCGTCTGGCGTAAAGGTCTGCCGGGCTCAGAACCCGCTGGTGTCAGCGGTTGGCTGGTCGTCGAGACGGATGCGGGTATCACTGGATTTGCCACTACCCCGCGTGGGGTGATTTTAAAGGATTATGTCGAGCGTAGATTTAAAGCAGAATTGATCGGGCAAGACCCTCTCAACAGAGAATTCCTTTGGGAAAGAGCCTGGGAGCTAGATCGGATTGAACGGTTTGCTCCGAATTTGGCTCACGTCGTAGATGTAGCACTGTGGGATATCGCAGGTAAGCAAGCCAATCTTCCGATCTGGAAATTGCTCGGTGGATATCGCGAATCAATTCAGGCATATGCATCAACTGTTACTTTTGCAACCATCGAAGAGTTTCTTGAAGTTGCTGATCAATGTTTAGCTCTGGGTTATCCCGCCATTAAATTACACGCCTTTGGCGATGCGAAAAAAGACGCCCTCTTATGCACGAAATTGCGAGAACATGTTGGCGACGACATTCCACTTATGTATGACGGCTCCGCTGCCTTTGATCTGCTCGATGCTACTTATCTCGGTCATGCGTTAGCTGATGCCGGATACCTTTGGTATGAAGAACCAATGCGTGAATTTAGCGTGACTGCTTATAAGTGGCTGGGAGAACGTGTGCGCGTTCCCTTGCTGCTCGGGGAAGTAACAGATGGCGCACATATGAGCGCTGGTGATTTCATCGCTACTGGCGTTGCATCCGCTGTACGAACCAGCACATTCCTACGTGGCGGATTTACTGGAGCAATGCGAATCGCGCATCTTGCTGATTCATTCCACCTGCGCGCTGAAGTACATGGCTACGGCTTAGAAAGTGCACATCTCTGTATGGCGATTAAGAACAATACATATTACGAATCTCTCGTTTTTGGCGATGGTGTGCGTGAGGCGATGGTCGATTCACATGGTTTAGTTCACGCTCCCAAAAATCCAGGTGTTGGGTACGAGGGCTCGTGGGCTAATAGCGGTATTCCACGTGGACTTGAGAAGTTTGTTGCATGATATGACCCACACGATAGTTCGTGCCGAAGCAATCGATGTGCGTTTTCCTACATCGAAGATGCTCGACGGCTCTGACGCGATGAATGCGGACCCCGACTATTCTGCAGCCTATTTGAAATTATTTACTGAGGATGACTCGTTGACTGGCGACTCACTCGTCTTCACTATTGGGCGCGGAAATGAAGTACAAATAGCGGCTATCGAGATATTGATGGCGCAAGTGGTGGGCCTAAAGACTGATGACGCCTTTGCTCGAATTGGGGAAATTGGAAGAAAGCTTTCTGCCGATAGTCAGCTGCGTTGGCTCGGCAGCGATAAGGGTGTTTTTCACATGGCGGCTGGGGCAGTGCTTAATGCACTGTGGGACCTCTTCGCCAAAGAGCGAAAGGTCCCACTCTGGAAACTCTTGTCCGATCTGACTCCAGAACAAGTTGTTGCAACAATCGATTTCAGATATATATCGGATGCTCTCTCTCCTGAAGAGGCACTGAAAATCTTGATTGGCGCCCAAGGAAATAAGGCCGCCAACGAGAAGATACTCGTTGAAAAGGGCGTCCCTGCGTACACGACCAGCCCTGGTTGGTTGGGGTATAGCGATGAAAAAATGCTCGATCTCACGAGTAAAGCGATAGCAGATGGATTTACCTTAATTAAATACAAGTGCGGGAAATCCGTAGAAGACGATCGACGCAGACTTTCCAAGGTAAGAAAATTAGTAGGTCCAGACTTTAAAATTGCTATTGATGCCAATCAGGTCTGGGATGTGGATGTCGCTATTGATTGGGTTAATCAGTTGCAGGAGTTCGGATTAGAGTGGATAGAGGAGCCAACTCATCCAGATGATGTAGTAGGGCATGCACGAATTGCCAAAGAGGTTTCACCCACAAAAGTTGCAACTGGTGAAATGGCAGCCAATCGCATGATATTTAAGCAACTCTTACAATTAGGCGCGATCTCCTTCATGCAAATTGATGCGACCCGAGTCGCTGGCGTCAATGAAAATATTGCAAATATATTGCTCGCAGCAAAATTTAATGTCCCCGTTGTTCCACACGCAGGTGGAGTAGGACTCTGCGAAATGGTGCAACACCTAGCTATGTTTGATGCTGTAGCCGTCACCGGGCATCATCAAAATCGCAAGGTGGAATATGTAGATCACCTTCATGAGCATTTCGTCGAACCTGCGAGGGTAGTGGCAGGCGCGTATCAAGCGCCTGCTCTACCTGGCTCTGGCGCGCACATGGTCGCTGCAAGTATTGCAAAATTTGAATTTCCAGTAGGCAGCTATTGGATTTCTGAACTCTCAACGAATGGAGCTTCATGATGAGTAATGAATTCAGAGGGCTTAACGCCATAGTTACTGGAGCCGGGTCGGGAATAGGACTTGCGGTAGCGACAAAACTCAAAAGTGAAGGCGCCACGATCTTTGGCTTTGATATCAACAAGGGGGCCATGGAGGGTGTCGCGACCTGGATCGAATGCGATGTGGGCGATTCCGAGAGCGTTAAGCAGGCTGTCGCTAAAGTAACTGCGGAAGTGGCCGTCATTGATATTTTGGCAAATAATGCTGGAGTAGGAGCCGTCGGATCGGTTCTGGATGCAACTGACGATGAGTGGACCAGGGTTTTTAATATCAATGTTGCCGGAATCGCGCGAGTCACTACAGCGGTCTATTCACTCCTTAAGAAGAGCAACTCCCCTGCAATTGTTAACACATGTTCTATCGCTGCGAGCGTCGGATTGCCAAAGAGAGCGGTTTATAGCGCCAGTAAAGGTGCCGTAATGTCGCTAACGCTAGCGATGGCGGCTGATTTCGTTAAAGAAGGTGTTCGAGTGAACTGCGTGAACCCGGGGACCGCGGATACACCATGGGTTGCCCGCCTTCTTGCCGCTGCCAACGATCCAGTTGCTGAACGCAAAGCGCTAGAAGCGCGCCAGCCCATGGGTCGACTGGTGTCCGCCGATGAGGTTGCCAATGCGATTCTCTACCTGGCCAACCCACAACAGAGGTCAACTACGGGCACAGTTTTGGCGGTCGATGGTGGAATGTACGGCTTACGATTGCCTCAATAGTCAGCGCTGACAATTCCTACATTCAAAGAGAAAGGCGGATGGGCAAATGCCTCAGTCGAAACTTGTGAAAGTTAAAGCGCAGCCACGTCGTTCAATCCTCTCTGATGAAACGTATCTGATGATTCGGGCGATGATCTTTGCCCATGAAATCGTTCCGGGAGACCGCGTCAATATTGATGCCCTCGCGGTTCAGCTAGGGGTCTCTCAAACTCCTATTAGAGAGGCGTTGGCAAGACTAGAGTCTGAAGATTTGATTGCGAAGGAAGCACTCAAAGGTTATCGCGCAACAAATTTGCTCACTGTCACAGAATTTGCGGATCTATTTAGTTTCCGCTTGCTTATTGAGCCATACGCCGCCGAACAAGCAGCAATACTGATCGATTCCAAAGGAATCAAGGAATTACAAAGTGAAATTTCCAATGCCAAGGAAGCTATTAATTTCAACGATGAACGTCTTATCGAGGCGATCACAGAACACGACGCGCGTTTCCACGCATTAATTGCCAAATATTCAAATAACAAAACGCTCGCTTCGGCTTTCACAAATACACACTGCCATCTTCATCTATTTCGCTTATATGTTGCTTCTCAAAAGCATCTCATTGAACCCAGCGATAAGACCAGTTTTATTCAGGATCTATTTTCTCGCTACTACCAATCGGACCGAGGTCAATTAGCAATCAAGCAGCACACGGCAATTGCAAAGGCTATCTGTGCACACAATCCCGAGAAAGCGAAAGCAGAGATGTATAGCCACATTGAATCTTCACTAAAGCGGTTTACCCCGGATCTCCATAAAGTGCAGACAGATAGGAAAACCTCATGAGCGATAGCACTATAAGCAAAATTGAAATACGAGCATGTCGTGGTGGTGATGAACTAAATAATCTAGATGCAGTAACAGCTGTGCAGCTGCCTGGAGGTTCGCGCCCTGATTTCACGGTAATCACAATCACGACAACCGATGGTGTTACCGGTACCTCATTTGGATTTGGAGCTTTGGATGCGAAGGCTGCTGCCGCCACCATGTCTCAGGTCAAGCCATTCTTTATGGGGCGTTCTGCTCATAACTCCGCAAAGAACATGAAAGATTTCGAACTCTTTGATCGACGTTGGAACCATGTCCCTATTTATTCCTATGCCCCCTTTGACAATGCTTGCTGGGATATCGTCGGCAAAATGGCCCACCAACCTGTTTACAAGTTACTTGGTGCGGCGCGCGAAAAGGTACCACTTTACGTTTCATCCATGTTCTTGCCTGGTCCAGCGGAATATGTAAAGCAGGCATTGGAAGTAAAAGCAAAGGGTTACAAGGGATACAAATTGCATCCTCCGGGAGATTTGAAAATTGATATCGAGTGTTACCGCGCCGTGCGTGAGGCGGTAGGCGATGACTTTACCCTCATGGCTGATCCAGTTATTAGCTATACCTACGAACAAGCTCTAAAGGCCGGGCGCGAACTGGAAAAATTAAACTACCGCTGGTTGGAAGAGCCGCTCTTAGATATTAATTTTAATGGGCTGCGTAAGCTCCGCGAAAAACTTGATATTCCTCTCTGTGGTACCGAAGTATTGGCTGGCGCCCAATACTCCACCGCCCAGTACATTTCGCAAGGAATGGCGGACATCGTCAGAAGCGATGTCTCTTGGCGCGGAGGAATTACTGCGGTTATGAAGACCGCACATGTAGCCGAGGCCTTTGGAGTGCAATGTGAATTACACACCACCATCTATCACGGCCTAGAGCAAGTCCAATTGCATCCCTCGCTTGCAATTAGCAACTGCGAGTTCTTTGAGACGCTCTTTCCATTTGATGATTTCGAATTTGGAACGAAAACCAAACTGAATATTGAAGATGGTTATGTAATGGCACCTAAAGGTGAAGGTTTATGCATCGAATACGATTGGGATTTCATAGAAAATCACACCGTAGCAGTCCTTTAGATCGACTCTGCCTTCGCTAGTTCTGCTCCAGCTTTAACAAGCCATGCGCCTGGATTGGCCATAGCCGCTTGGGGTGATGGTGCAATATCTACTAGCGCAATTGTTGATGCGCTTAAGGGAAGGTCGCTGCTCCCTACGCAGTAGAGCACCCGCTTCTTCGCTTCCGCAGCTAATTCTGTAACGCTTCCCAGAACCTTTCCAAAGTAACTTTGCGAATCCAACTTGCCTTCGC
>CAIPQX010000012.1 GCA_903867285.1 uncultured Actinomycetes bacterium
CCGAAGGCAAGATTATCGAAGAGCTTTATGTGGGAGACCCCCAGTAACTAGCCTGTAGACTCTGCTTTCCATTGCGCCCCGATAGCCCAATGGCAGAGGCAGAGGACTTAAAATCCTCCCAGTGTGGGTTCGACCCCCACTCGGGGCACTTAGCAAGTGCATCAATATGTAGTTTTGAACCTGTTTGTGCTCATTATGAAGCCATCCACTGACAAGTACAAGATTTAGTTTTCACTCTGCTTAGGCTGGTTTGTGACCGTAATTAACACACCAATTAACCCCCCAGGGTTAAGTGGCGTGGAGCCAACTAGCACACCAGGGCTTACGGATGGGTAAGGGTTTATTGAATTAGGCAGTAGCCTAAAAAGGTTGCTGGGGTTACCTAGGTTGCATTCTCCCAACCCTGGGAAGTGCATCTACATCGCTCAGAGCCTAAGTTGGGCGATAATTAATTCATGACAAAAAAGATGCGCTAGTACAGGTCACCCAAACAACCTAGTTGATAAGGATTTCATGAATAATCTCGACATTTTTGAATCATTTGAATCTAAACACAATCAAGTAGAGGCCAGGCTTTGGGCGGAATATACGCTTCAGCACGCGAATCCCGTATTACGACAGGTGGGGATTTTCCTCATCACCTTCTACGCTCTTGAGGGGATTGCTGATACAGATGAATTGCCTAGGATGGACGGACCTGCACTGAATCCTTTGGAAGTTTTTGAGACAGAAAGCTGGGTTCTCTATTTTAAGAATCACTCTCTTGAAGGTTTGCAAGAGGTATCCGAATTTATGCCTGAATGGATAGGTCTAAGTTCTGAATCGTAAACAATGCCCTCCTTTACGCACACCGTGGAGTATCTATTTCCTGAAATTCCTTTCAAGTGGTTGCAGTTCGCAAATCATCAGGTGTGGGTTCAAAACCAAATCCTGGTTGGAAGTGATACTCAAGTTGATTCAAAATGTGGAAAATCTTTCGTTCTATCGAATGAAGCAAATTCATAATGTCACTCGAGTGCGGTGTGCTATCACCTGAAAACACACCTAATTTGAAGTGTGGAATAAATGAAGGCTGGTTATCTTGCGAGGCACCTTCAAACTCAAAATCGAAGAAGTGACGTGTCTGGCCAGGAAAATACTGACTTCTTGAGCTCGAAACGAGATGCACTCCGACGGGCAAACCAATCGCATATGTGTAGGGGTAGCAATGAATTATATGCAAACTTCGATGCTTATCGATATCAGACAACTTTTTGAGTATGTGGAGGGGGTGCCCCGAAGTAACGGTAGCTATTTCAGTCGCATCGACAAACTCGTTGATGTACTCAAAAGGTTGAAAACCTAACAAATCATCTTTTAGTAACTTCGACCCGTGTTCGCCTAATCCAAAACTGTACTTTTCAAAACCTCCACGAGTGTCTTGAATCGGGAATGCTAGTTTCCTCTGTTCGTCATCAGAAAGTTCGATATCCCGCGCTCGAGCCAAATATGAAATAAGGGAAAAATAAAGCGAGTCCAATGATGAACGATAGTTATGGATTATGTCCCCAAGGAGAGTGCTCCATTGAGCATCTGGTGCTTTGCGGAGACGCAGTTCAACCTTCATTCTGCAACCATCCCAATTGTTATCTATTATCTCAGGAGGAAATTGCGACAGATATTCACTAATTAAAGTCTCTAACTCAACTCGTAAAACCACTGCGCGATTTATCTTGAGACGCCAGGAAGAATTTTGAAATTCCGCTGTAGAGCTCGGACTATTCATCATCTTCAAACTCATCCTCGTCATATTTTTCCTTCAAGGGTAGCAATTTCCGTTCCTTCTTACGTATTCGTTGGGGTAAACGTACCTCCCGAGGTACTCGTTGCTGAAAGCCTTCATATTCAATTTCTGCAAGCTCGAGATGAGAAAGGAATATTGTTATAAGGCGAAGTTGCTCTATCAGCACGTCTTTTGTGAAAGGCGTAGATGGAATAGGTATGTCTTTATCAATAGCGAGTGCTAGCTGGAGAATGTCATCTTGGATAACAGCAGTAATAGTCAGCAATGCCTCTACAAGGTCAGGGCGATTTTGGTCAGAGGTAATGACTAAGGCCTCTCGAACATGGAAGAGTAAACCTTGGATTAACCGAGCCCGATTAACCGCAATTTGATGGTCATCCGCTAAGACATCTGTGATGTTCCCCAGTTCAGCGGCGTGCATTTCTGAATCTCTATAAGTGCTCGTTCGAAATACATCCATAATCGGTGCGCTCGCTGTTAGTACTCCTTCTGCTATTCGCTGAGTATCATCAATATTGAGAGTATCTGTTGCCTTAGCTTTCGGAGGCTCTTTCTTATCTTTTATCCATCCCGCCATATGTGCGGTTGACATGGACAATGAATTGAAGGCCTGAAGGGTCGCATCCCCACCAGGCAGGGCGGTTAACCCGTTTACCCAACCAAGCCATTGATTGGCAGTAACCTCCAGGGGTTCGTTGAATTCTTCAAAGATTAAAATACTGTTTGAATCAATCTGCTCTCTGGTTGGGTGAAGTAGAAATGCAATAGGTACTTGCAGCTCCGCTGCGATGAGTAGAAGGTCAATTACCTCAAATCCTGCATTTCCACGCCTCGGTGATGATCGCGGGATTTACTCTCGGCGTGGCATTCGCCAGCATTGGGGTTCCGCACCGACTATCACGACAGATTTTTGGCGTGAGCGAGGGACTCTTCGCACCGATCTATTTTGTCTGGTTAGGCGCCTCTATCGATATTCGGCAGACCTTCCACTCTCGCGATGCGATACTACTTGCGCTCTTTTTATGTGGTGGGGCTTTGTTATCACATGCTCCTGCGCTCTTCTTTAATCAGTCAAAGAAGAGCGTTTTGCTGGCAAGTTCTCAATTAGGGATTCCAGCGGCAGCAGTCACCTTGGGTACTGCAAATGGAGTCTTAACAACGGCACAAGCAGGAGCGATCATGATGAGCGCTCTGGTGACAATACTTTTTACTATCTAATTATTAATTTGGGTTTAAGTAGCACGTGGGCTTGGGCAGATTCCTTCTGAAAATTGACGTGGCGAATCTGATTACCCGTCTCGCCCATGAGGATCTCAAATGATTTAGCGGCAACCTGAGCAAGGTTCTGATCAACGCTAGAAAACCCAAATTCTTTTGAGACGGGGCTATTATCGAATCCACAAACGCGCACCGTGTAGTGTCCAAGAGTTTGTAATTCTAGGAAGGCGCCGAGCGCCAAAGTATCACTTGCGCAGATCACAGCCTCTAGATCGGGGTTTCTGCGGAAAAGTTCAAGGAGGCATTTTCTTCCGCTGGCGATTGACTCCTCGCCAAAGACAGAGATTTGTTTTATTGGCGCTCGGTTGGCAAGTTTGGAGAGGCTCTGTTTCCACCCTAGAAAGCGATCGTCGCCCGTGCTCAATGGTTTGGACTTATCAAAGGGGAGAGGTTTCCAGCCAATGAAACCGATCTTTCGAGAGCCTTGCTCCCAAAACATTCTGGTTGCTAGTTCAGTCCCCTTAGATCCATCAACATCCACCCAAGGATGCTTTGTGGAGTACATATCTTCAGAGCCCCATGGTCTACCAAAGGTGAGATAGGGGATTCGGTTGGAATAAAGAAATTTAATCCTGGGATCGCCAACTGCGGTGGAGGTAAGGATCAAGCCATCCATCTCATTTGAGTCGATATAACTCTTCACCATTTCGATCTCTTCTTCAAGAGTGGACGCCGCATATGTAACAACTTTGATCTGGCGATTATGTGCAGCCTTGACTATGTTATATACAAATTCATCTTGAATGTAACCAGGCAGGAATCCCTGTTGTAAGTTCTCTACCGCTGCACTTGAATCCATTCTGATCGCAACGGTTGAAGACTTGTTGGTACGCAACCGGCGAGCAGATAAATTGGGTGAGTATTTAAGTTTCTTGATCGCGGCCAAGACCTTCTCTTGCGTCTCTGGTTTTACCTTTTCGGGGGAGTTCAGGACATTGGAGACAGTTTGTAGAGAAACCTGGGCAGCCGCAGCCACCTCCCGAATCGAAATCTTGGAATTAGTCGACGCCACTGGATTTAACTAGATTGATCCGAATAGTTCTCCACGAGCCAAGCATAAGCGCCAATCGTCCAGCCTTGAATTAATTGAGGGGGTTGAATTATTCGATTGGAGCGCAGCGAGTTAGGTTCACCTGGTGCCTCCACATCAACAATGAAGTGAGAGATCAGTGGGCCCTCGGGGTAATCCCCTCGAAAATATTCAGGATACCCACCTATGGCTTCGATCGCGTGCTTAATCCGCAAGGAGATCGCTGCCGCTTCTGCGCTATATCCGAATTTCTTTAATCCGCGTGCGGCAAATACTCCATCCATTGGCCAAGCGGTGCCAGTGTGATATCCACCAGCACGATATTTTGGATGCTCTGTGGAGAGTGTGCGTAGCCCAGTCTCGCCAAGAAGACCGGGACCAGTAACGGCACGTGCAATTTCATCTCTGTAAATCTTAAACTTTTCATCCCGGAATATTTCTGAGTCCAGCAGACGTCCCTGGTTGCTCGCTTGCGAATCGATCGGCTCTTGTAGTCCTTGGGAATTTCTATCCGTGCCGATAGCAAAGTGATTTCCAACCCACATATATGAAATAAGTTTCTCTTGGAGAGAAGCACAGATTAAATTTATTTCTTCCTCGCTAGCTGGCCACTCCAATTCTGGGGTCAACTTTGCCAGGGCAATGCAGGATTGCAGTGCATCGTAGGTTTCTCCGACTGTCTCAATAGAAGCGGTTGAGGTATTTGAGGCAATTCGGCCATCTGCGTGTAGGTAACTGTCGCCAGAGTCCTTCCAGAACTGATTTGTTATTCCCTTTGGATTGCTCCGGTTGGACTCTATGAGTCCAGAGGGAGTTTGTAACCGGAAGAGAATCCATTTGAGAGCAGCTACCGCGCGGCTCTTTAAAGTCTGACCCGCAACTTCAAGATCAAGAACCGAAGGATCGTTGCTCGCCAGCTCTCCCAATGTTTTTAACCAGATGAGTGTCGTGTCAACGGCTCCGTAGTACGGAAACTTCCAATTAGCCTCTTCTGCGATTTTAAGCGCCACAGGATCATCGACCTCGCGGACTTCATGAGCCATGCGTCCTGGCTCTTCCTCACTCAAACGATCAATTTTCTCGCCCTGAACGGATGCGAGTGCTTTAACTACTTCTAGTTGCAGCTCGGGACGTTTAAACCTGAGGAGATCTGCCACCAAGAGTGAATCGCGGCCAAAGAGACACTCAAACAGGTTCTGCCCCGGAAGGGATTTATGTCGCGCGATCGTTACTGAGGCGAAGGGAATGTTGTATCCTCCCTGACTTCCAACGATCATTTCTATGGCCTGATCTAGATCAGGCCGCTCTCGGGGATCAAAAATCGGGTCATCATCCTCGAGCACGCGCTCCTCGTTAATAATTACTTCTCCGGGAAGCAACCTGTACTCCTTCATGATTGCACTCTCCTTGTACTACCGATTATTAATAATTGGGCAAATGGAAGACCGAAGAATACATAAGGGAAGATGGTCAACCATCCCAGTGAAATTACAAGAAGTGCGAAGAGTATTGCTTTTTTAGGCGTGCGCTTAGCTAGAGCAATTGCCTCTGCCGGCGTGATGCCTTTCATCGTGGCCCAGATCGCTATTGGCACTGAGAGGAAGGCTAAGAGCAGGTATGCGACACAGAAATTTGAGACAAGAACGAGTTTTGTCGATTGTGGAGCGTGCGCATAGTAGAGAACATTGTGGAGGCAGATTAGGAAGAAGATATCGACTCCGAGGTAGGTAAAGAGCAATTTTTGGCCCAACCTTGGCAGGGCCGACTTATTGAGTTTGGCGGCCGAGTAAATACTCGTGAGATTAAGAACGAGCAACGCCGGGATTTTTGCCACAAAAGGCGGATAGTTCATGACTAGGAAGAGGCTGATTGCCCAGAGCGAGGCGACGGGGAAGAGTTTGAAGTTCTGACTCCAAACCTCACTCAGTGCAAAGCGCAAGGTGCTCTGCTCCTGCTTAGCTACAGTCGTCGTCATCCCTTGACCGCTGTTCCAAGTTGCATGTTAATAATAAATTTTTGGGCAGCGAGATAGATCAGCAAAATAGGGAGCGTGGAGAGAACCACAAGCGCCATCATCGGCGGCCAGTCAGTTTGGAACTGCCCCTGGAATTGCAGAATTCCAAAGGGGAGAGTCCAATGGTTCGGTGCCTGCAAGATAATCGATGGCCAGAAGAGGTCATTCCATGTTCCCTGAAAAGTTAAGATCGAGACGGTTGCAACTATTGGCATGGCATTTGGAAGCATGATCCGCGTAAAAATCTGCAATGGGCCAGCCCCGTCAATTCGAGCGGCATCCTCTAAATCTTTCGGGATATTTAGGAAATACTGTCTAAATAGGAAGATATCTAAAGCTCCAACTGCTTTGAGGAGAAAGATCGCCAAATAATTTGAAGGGTGCCCGCTGATGAGACCCATCTTTACAAAGAGGATATACACCGGAACTACTCGGAGCTGATCGGGAATCATCATCGTTGCCAGGACCATGTAAAAGAGAATGTCTCTTCCAGGGAAGCGGAGTCGGGCAAATGCATATCCAGCAGTTGATCCAAGGACTAGATGCAAGATCACGACCGTTACGGCAATAAAGAGGGAGTTAAAGAAGAGCGAGTAAAGGGTCGGAGTTATCTTGGTTGCGATGTGCACATATGCAGCGGTATTGAGGTGTTGCGGCAAGAGGTGATTTAGATACACCTCGCTCTCGGTCTTAAATGAAGTGCTGATCGACCAGAAGAAAGGAATAAATGAGACGAACGAGTAAGTTACAAGAGCTCCAAGGAGCAGAAATTTGCCAATCTTGATTTTCAATTGTCCCCCTTCCAAGCCCTCGAGCCGAAGAGGAAGCGTTGCGCCAGCGTCAAACTAAATATGATGACAAAGAGTTCAAGACCGATCGCCGCACCATATCCAAATTTAAATTGCCTAAAGCATGCGTTATAGATGTAGAGGACCATAGTCATTAGCGAATAATTAGGGCTGCCATCGGCTCCACCCGCCAAGATGGCTTGATCATAAAGTTGCAACGCGCCAATCATTCCAGTCGTGACAACGAAGAAATGAGCAGGCTTAAGAAGTGGCATTGTGATGTAACGCAAGATCTGCCAGCGATTTGCCCCATCTGTCTTCGCTACTTCCTCATAAGAGCCATCAATGCCCTGCAGATTGGCTAAGTAAAAGAGCATCATGGTGCCACTCGTGGTCCAAGCATTGAGAACTATTACGGAGTAGAGCGCAGTCCTAGAGTCAGAAAGCCACTGACCTTGATTAAAGAGATTTGAAATATTGACGCCAAAGAAGTGCAGAATCTTGTTGAACAACCCTGCAGGCGTCATAAGCAAAATGAAGAGCGTTGTTATTGCAGCGCTACTCGCCATTGATGGGAAATAGAAGGTGGCACGGAAGAAATTGCTGCCTTTGATCTTGCTATTCACGAGGAGCGCCAACACCAGCCCTAAGGCGCTCTGTAAGGGAACCACCAACGCGGCATAGACCAAAGAGTTACGTATTGCACGAAGAAATACTGGGTCATGGATAGAGTGAGTGAAATTCGACCACCCTAGGTATTGACGAGCTCCGAGTAGCCCCCAGTCATAACGTGAGATATAAATTGCGTAGAGCAAAATTCCGAGGCTTAAAACTGCGAAGAGCGACATGGGGGCTGCGATGAAACTCCACCCCGTCACATATTCTTTTATATTGCGGGCATGGCGAGAGCGAACTCTGACTGCACTTGCTTCAGCGAGGTCGGTTGCCATTGAGGTATTTTCTACTTTTCTCTTAAATCCGCAAAAGGTCTATCTAATGGGGAAAGGGTTGATAACTCGATAACTACTCGGTTCCAAATTATCAACCCTTTTCCTTTATCGCATTCTTATGCGTTCATTTGCGCAAACGCATAAC
>CAIPQX010000013.1 GCA_903867285.1 uncultured Actinomycetes bacterium
ATGTCTACGTTCCGCAATTTAGGTGTTACCCCTGCGCTCTGCGAGGCTCTTGAAGCCGAAGGCAAGACCGCCCCATTCCCTATTCAAACTGCCACCCTACCTGACGCGATTAAAGGTCGCGATGTGCTCGGCCGCGGTCAAACCGGCTCCGGAAAGACGCTGGCATTTGGTCTAGCCATGCTTACGCGCCTCAACGGCCGTACCGCAAAGCCGCACAAGCCACTCGGCTTGATTCTCTCTCCTACCCGCGAACTTGCGGTTCAAATCAATGATGTTGTTTCACCACTCGCTCGCAAGATCGGCCTATCTTCACAGGTTGTTGCTGGCGGACTTTCATACATCGGTCAGATTCAATCTCTAAAGCGTGGCGTACCTGTCATCGTTGCAACTCCTGGACGCTTGATGGATCTTCTCGAGAAGAAGCACATCGACCTTTCAGATGTCATGATCACCGTTCTCGATGAGGCAGATCAGATGGCTGATATGGGATTCCTGCCAGTCGTGAAAGAGATTCTCTCTCTTACCCAAGAAGGCGGACAGCACCTCTTGTTCTCTGCCACTCTAGATCGCGATGTCGATACGATCGTCAAGCGCTTCCTCAAAGATCCGATTACTCACTCTCTCGAGAATGAAAAGTCTCGCGCAGCTGATATGACTCACCATCTCTTGTTGCTTGATCAGCAACATAAAGATGAGATCTCAACTCAGATCGCCGCACGCGATGGCCGCACGATCTTCTTCGTTCGTACCAAACATGGAGCCGATAAGCTCGCTGAAAAGATGCTTCGCAGTGGCGTACCAGTTGGCGTGCTTCATGGCGGAAAATCTCAAGGTCAGCGCACGCGCGTTCTTAAAGCCTTTAAAGATGGTCGCGCCTCCGCACTTGTTGCTACAGATGTAGCAGCGCGCGGTATCCACGTTGATGATGTCTCACTTATCGTGCATATTGATGCCCCTGCGGATCACAAAGATTATCTCCACCGTGCCGGTCGTACCGCGCGGGCTGGAGCAACGGGGACAGTAGTTACTCTTGCAACACACAAACAGAAGAAAGCGGTCTTTGGTATTACCAACCGCGCTGCTGTTAAGTTGATCGAAAACAATGTTCGTCCCGGAGATTCAAAACTTCAGGAGATCACCGGCGCACAAGAGCCATCTGGTATTCCGATCGCGGTGGAGGCAGAAAAGCCTTCTCGCAATGATCGTAAGCCAGGAAGCCGCAGTCGTTCTAACGATCGTGGAAACCGCGACGGTAACTTCAAGGCTCGCAAATCTGGTGGAGGTCGCTTTGAAAGCCCAGCTAAGGCTGAAGGCGCCGAAGCTCGTACCGAGCGCCCAGAGCGTACCGAGCGCCCAGAGCGTTCATTCCAAGCACCTCGTGAAGAGCGTCGTCCAAGTACCGCACGTACTTTCAGTAGTGATCGTCGTCCTGCTACAGAACGCAGCGATCGCCCATTCCGCTCTGCTCCTAAGAAGTGGGAAGACAAGGCAAGAGATTCACGCACTCGTGAAGAGAGCGCGACACCTGCAGGAAATCGTGGGCGCGTCGAAGGCGTAGCTCGTCCTGCAAAGAAGGCGCCTCGTATGCCGCTCGAAAAGCGCATTGCACTTGAAAAGGCTGAGTCACGAGCTCGCTCTGGCAAGCCTGCCGCAGGCCCAAAGAAGTTTGTTAAAGCTGGCGGAAAGCCTTTTAAGGCTGGAAAGCCAAGTCAATCTAAGCGAGGCTAATAACTCGATCAAAGTATTTAAAGATGGCGTCCTGATTGTGAGAAATCACCAGGACGCCATTCTCTTTCTTAATCTCAGTAATTAACTCAATAATATTGGCCGTCGCTTGTGAATCCTGAGCGCTAAAAGGTTCATCAAGTAAATAATATTTCGCGCGCTGGCTCAGCGCTAGCGCCAAACTCACGCGCTCTTGTTGTCCGATAGAGAGTTCGGTGACTTTCTTGTCCAGCAGCTCCGATAAACCTAATTTTTCGATGAGGTGTGAACTATCGGCAATCCGCATCTTCTTTGGTAAGAAATGTAAAACTTCACTCACTGTATAAGCTAAAGTGAAAGAACGACGCTGCGGAGCAATTGCCCGCAAAATCGCCTGCTCTTTGGTCTTCAAAGAGCTGACTGTTCTTCCATCAATTGAGATCTCACCGGATTGCGGTTGGAGCAAGCCACCTATTAATTGAAACAGCGTGCTTTTGCCAGCCCCATTGGGTCCTGTGAGAAGCACAGCTTCACCTGTGTCCAGGTAACCATCAAAGTCTTTGTATATCTCGTGGTTGCCGCGAGCGAAAGAGAGCCCCTTAATCTCAATCATGGCTCACCCATGATGCGCGCTTAATGCGAAGGAGAACGATCAGGGCTGGTGCTCCGAGGAGCGATGTCAGCAGACCCAGGGGAATCTCATTCGGTTGAAAGAGCGTCCGGGCTAAGAGATCGGCGAGCAATAGAACTATTGCTCCGACCAATGCGCTCATGGACAAGACCTTGCGATGTGCAGGGCCGATCAGCAAGCGGACAATGTGGGGCACTAGTAACCCGATAAATGCAATTGTTCCGACGGCGCTCACAGAGGCTCCAATGAGGAAAGCCAGCCCGATAATCGCATAAAGTCGTAGCCGCTTTGGATTTACACCCAAGTAGTGCGAAGAACTCTCACCAAGTGAATAGATATCAAGCCGCCGAGATACTAGAAAGCAGATGATGATTCCCACTTCGATATAAGGAGCAATCATTCCGACGGTGGCATTGTTGAGCAGCGTGAGTGAGCCAAAATTCCAAAAGGTAATGGATTGAATGCTTGGCTTAGGAGACATCGATATGAGCAACCCAGCGAACGAGGTGAAGATTGCAGACACTGCGATACCTGTGAGTAAAAAACCGAAACCTTTACCTGGTGCAATCCATTGAACTAGTAGTGCAGTGAGCGCTGCAGCCAGTACCGCAGCTCCAATATTTGAGCGTGTTCCATAGACCGAAGCCCCCGAGGAGATGAGAGCGATGGTTCCAAGTGTTGCCCCGCTAGATAATCCAATGAGGGTCGGCTCGGCCAATGGATTGCGGAAAATACCTTGGGCCACTGCTCCAGCAACTCCTAAACCTGCTCCGATAATTACTGCGCCTAAGGCGCGGGGAAATCTAACTTGCCAGACAGTTGTGGCATCAACGCTGTGTTTACCAATCAGCGAAAAGACCGAACTTTGTAACTGCAGAATGCCAATATCGAGTGATAGCCAAAACAGTAAGAGTAGAAGTGTGAAACCAACCAGATATATAAGTGTCTTCTTCATAATTTTGCCGCAGCAATTACCAGAGGACGTAAAACTTTAGCCATTGGGATCGTTCGTGGTCCAAAGGAGAGCAGTAGCGAGTCATCGACGGTTACGACCCGCTGGTGCTGACCTGCGGGAGTTTGTGCGATCCCCGGGAATTGCACCAGCCCTTTAATCCCGCCAACAGAAACCAATCCCTTTGTCATAAGTAGCAGGACATCGGGTTGCAGTTTGATTAACTCTTCGGCGGTGAGCGCATTGAATGGATTTTTAAGATTAGCAGCACCTACATCTATAAAGCCATCAGCTTGCAGAATTGAATCTGCTCCTGAGCCTGGTCCACCTATCAAATAGATAGATGCGGTCCCCCGCATATAGAGAAATGCAACTCTTATTGCGCTCTTTGCCGACTTGAATGAACTTACTTGCGCTTCCAGTGTCGCACCAGCTTTAGGGACACCTAAAGTCTTGGCGATCACACCCTCCTTTGCGTAGATATCCGCCAAGGTAAAAGCACTTGGAACGCTGACGATCCGAATTTTCGCAGCCTTAAGGGTTGCAATTGCCGTTGCTGGAGATGTATTTGAATCTATAAAAACTAGATCCGGACGTTGGGAAAGTACCGCCTCTGCAGAAACTTGCATTGCCGACTCATCGATTGGAATATTTTTGAGTTCCGGCATGGTGGAGGCGATATCCCGGCCCACCAAAATATTCTTGTATCCCAACGCTGCGACAATCTCGGCCGCTCCATTTGCAAGAGCTACGACTCGCTTAAATCGTGCCGTTTCCCCACTATGCACAATCGGTAATGAGACTTGGCTTGCATTTATATCCGACACTGCCGCTTGCGCTGTAGGAGAAAAGGAGAGGATGAGTACGCAAAGGGCGACTCCAGCAACCACTCGTGTTCTCACCAGCGTATTCTGGCACCTCCTTTTCCGACATGGGAGGCGAAGTTGTCGGAGCGAAATTCCCTAATCTCTCTTAGATTAACGCCATGAAATCGAAGCTAGTTCCCGCTCTCTCTGGACTAGTACTTCTCGCTATCGCTCTTGTTGTTTTTTTCTTCGCTCATGGTGCAACAACCAATTCTGCGACAGGTCAAAACGGTGAAGTTCTAACCGCATCCAAAACAACACAGGTGAGCGCTGGTGAGGCGATTAGCGTTTCTGGAAAGGGTTTCGATAAGACGGTCGGAATCTATGTAGAAATGTGCCAGATTGTCCCAGCCGGAACCCTGCCTAGCGTTTGTGGTGGCGGTCAGAATATGACGGGGGCGGGTGCTGCTTCATTTTGGATCTCATCAAACCCGCCTAGTTACGGTAAGAATTTGGCTATTCCATTTAAAGCGGATGGATCTTTCTCAGTTGGTTTGAAAGTGCAACCCTTGATCGGGAAAATTGATTGTCGGAAAGTTCAATGCGCTATCTACGTGCGCGCTGACCACACCAGAACTCAGGATCGCACGCACGATATAAAACTTCCCATAACATTTATTAAATAACTAAGTCACCCACTAGAAAAGAGAAATATCAATGAAGAAGAAGCTCATAGCTGCCCTCGCGGTAGCACTAGTCGTAGCAGCAGCCCCGCTGGCAAATGCAAAAGCGGTTGTCTCCGTAACCCCAAGCAAAAACTTGGTTCAAAAAGGTGCAGTAGTAACTTTCAAGTTTGCTAAGTTGCCTACGAAGAACGGTGTCTACATTGAAGAGTGCATGGCTCCAGCGTCAAAGGGTGCAACTCCTACTGTCTGCGATTCAGATCAGACCGCACAAGCTTGGGTTTCAAATGTAAAAGCCGATCTTGCCCAACACGCCACTTCGGGCAAAGGTTTGGTTAAGTTCCATCCAGTTCCATATTTCACAAATGGCGACTGCGTTCACACCACATGCGTCTTCTTTATAACAAACGATCACAACGCTGCTGGAGATAAGTCACAGGATCAGACGATCCCGTTTACCTTCTCAGCTAAGTAATTCGTTAATCTCGAGGTAGAGCTCGAAGTCCAGCTAGCGCAAATGCAACAGCGCTACGGATTTCGAGCTCTGCCTCATTTCCGGCATCTATTCTTACTGAGGCGGCATCGGTAACACTTGCCAAGAGCGCAGCCGCAGCTCTGATATTTGAAATTCCGGTTTCAGCAAGTGATTCTTGCAATGGCGCCATCATGCGTCGGTGGCCCATCACGATCTCATCTTTACGCTCATCTGGTGTATTAATTGTGTTCAAAGATTTTACTAACATGTGGCGCCCGTCGGCTACATAGCGCAAACTTTCTGAGATCCAGAGCTCGATGCGTAAATAAGGATCAGTCGCACCTGCAACCGCTTCGCCAAGGCGACGCGTGTAATATTCAAGCTCTTCAAGAACTAGGTCAGCTACCAAATCCGCACTAGAAGCGAAGTATTCGTAGATAGAACTTCGTGCAAGCCCGGCTTTTGCAGCAACGGCGGCAACGGTGATCGATTCTGCTCCATCCGCAATCGCAAGAGCCATCGCGGCGCTCATCAATTGCTGGCGTCGTAACTCGCGGTGGAGCGCAACAGTTGGGGCCTGAATCTTTGGCATAGGACGAGAAGTATCTCACCATTTTTCAATTGGTGGATAGTTGAAACTTCAACTATTATGACAACATCATCTATCAGATAGGTTAAAAATGTCAGATCTGCTACATATTGAGGTAAGTCCGCTAGGCGATCACTCTATTTCGCGTTCGATCTCTAAGGAATTTCTCGCCGTTTTCAATGAAAAGAACCCAGGCGCAGTCATTGTGACCCGCGATCTCGCGGAAGATTCCATCCCGCACCTCGATGGCGAGACGATCAATGCTGGGTATACCCCAGAAGGCGATCGCTCTCCTGCTATGAAAGCCAAGCATGAGTTTCGAACTACCCTGGTTGCAGAGGTCAACAACGCTAAGCACATCCTGATTTCAACACCGATGTGGAACTTTGCGGTCCCATCTGTCCTCAAAGCCTGGATCGATCAGATTATGATGCCAGGAAAGACAAAGGTCGGCGGCAAGGTCACGGTCATCGTGTCTCAGGGCGGATCGTATGCAGAGGGTGCCCCTCGCGCTGGTTGGGATTGGCAGACCGGATACTTGAAGCAGGTATTCACCTCACTCGGTGCTACTGATATTGAAATCATCTTGTCGGAATTTGGTCTTGCGGGCGTCGTTCCGGCAATGGCAGATTTCGTTGAGCAGAAGAGTGCTTCGATCGCTGCTGCCAAGAGTGCGGCAAAAGAGAGAGCAGCTGCTTAAGCTTTTACTCCACGACGAACATTCATGAACCGCGATGCGATAACTGCACACATTGTCATCGCGGTTCCTGTTAAAAGATAACCACTCACAGTCGTGTGTGCTGCAGGCGCTAGCCAATCGAAGAGAAGTGCCCCGATTAACTGACCACTCACGCTAAAGGTAATGAAGTTCAGTAGGCCAATATGTTTGAGGGTGTAGGCAGATACCGCGATAAATGTAAGGCCAAAGAGTCCACCAAGATATAACCACGGGCTTGTTGGAAGGCGACCGATTGTTCCGCCTCGACCTATATTAATCGCTAAGGCAATCAGTAAAAAGAAAGTCCCAATCATGAAATTAAAAAAAGTAGTCGCTAATGGACGTTGGGACACGACATTTACCCGAGCGTTCACAGCTTGCTGAAAAGCCACAACAATTCCTGCGATGATTGCCAACAAAATTGGCAGAATTTTAAATTTCGAATTGCTCAAATCTGGGTAGACGGCGATAGAAACCGAGAGCAGAGTCACCGCGGCGATCAAGATGCGTGCGAAAGTAACTGGCTTCTTACCAGAAGGCGTCAAACCAATTTTATCTACCAATAACGAAGAGGCAGTCTGTCCTCCAACGAGTGAGATTGTAAATAGCGCAACGCCTATCTCGGGAACCGTAACGCCTTGGGTACTGAGAAATATTGTTCCCCCCAGGCCACCGAGCATCTCCCACCAGGCTAAGCGCCCGGATTTAACGGCGGCGATGGTGCGAGAAATACCCTCACGCTCCTTTTTAAAGAGCAGGGCGATCACTATTAGGACGGCCGAACCAACGGTATTTGAAACTAAACCGGCCGCAATTCCGTTGTGAATTTGGAAGGAGAGTTCACCATTGAATCGTGATTGCGCTGCGGTGAGCGCACCAACTAAGACAGCTAAGGCTATATACATTAGTTAACGCAAGGAATTCCGGAGCCCGCGACCGCGGTTCCGTTAGCCAAATGTGCAAAGTTAAATTTTGTAGCTTTAGGTTTCGGAGTCGCTGGGGCACTCACTCCAGGCTTTGGCGAGGTCGTGACTTTAGGAGCGGGATAAAAGAGATCGTGAACAAATTTTTGTACCGTTGGGATATCGATAATATTCACATCTTGTTTGTTGCGCAGGGCGTAACCCTCGATAGGAAGGGTATGAAATGTAATGTGACCGCCGGTTAAAGCCTTGGCCTGCGGCAAGAAGCCAAGGACATCCCAGCCCGCATCAATAACGACATCCTTCTTTGCGACGGTAAGAAGAGACTGCAATTTTCCAAGATCTCCAAAGATGCCCTGACTGCGGAACTTTGTTATTACTCCCGTGATAAATGCTTGCTGACGGTGGGTGCGATCTAAGTCTCCGTATGGAAGCCCATGGCGTTGGCGCACAAACTCAAGTGCCTGTACACCCGTGATGGTTTGCAGACCAGCGGGAAATATTGCGCCAGAATATTGCGCATCATTTACTGCACGATTGAGGCAGACCTGAATTCCGCCGAGAGCATTGGCCAGGTCGTAAAAGCCCACCAAATTGACCTCAGCGAAGTGATCGATCGGAACGTTGAGGAGTTTAGAAATAGTTGAGATAGTTGCGGTGCGGCCAGCGTCGCGACTCAGCTTTTCGCGCTGCGGATTCTGGACACCTTGTTTGATCAGCGCGTTCTCGGAGGTGTACTTGGCTAATCCGTAAGCCTCCTTGATCTTCTGCATCCCCCAACCTTCAACCGCAACATAATCATCGCGCGGTATGGAGATGGCGACCGCGCTCTTACCGTTGGCAGGGATATGTATCAAGATCATGGTGTTGGTGTTGTAGCCACCCACTGATGAGCTGGATCCCACATGCATTAAATCAAGGAGCTTGCGGGGCAGGTCATTTCCGTTGGCATCGCGCCTGGAATCAAGGCCAAGCAAGAGGATATTGGTATCGCCACCTGTGGATTGTTTGCTGCCTTTAAGAACGTTGGAGCGCGGGATCGCGCCACCCGCGGTCTTTTCAAAAAAGTTGAAAGAGAAAGCCAGGAAGGTGATTGCGATGGAGATAGTCGCGATTACTCTCCTAAAGTGCATGGCGCGAATCCTACCGACTAGAGTCTCCGCATGGATCACGTCGGCGCTCTAGCCCTTGTGGGCTCCGGTGAGTACCTACCCGGAATGGCCGAATTAGAGGGTGAATTGCTGAGAAGTGGCATAGAGCGTGGTTTAAAAAATCGATATGTGCAGCTTCCACTGGCGGCGGGGCGAGAGAGTGTTAATCGAATTCGCTACTGGGAAGAGTTAGGCGCGGCTCAGGCAGAACGATTGGATTCAGAGCAGATTTTTCTTCCGGTATTCAGCCGCAGCGATGCGATGCGTGAGGATCTAGCCGCCCACATTGACGGGGCGGGGCTCATCTATATCTCTGGCGGCGACCCTTCTTATCTGGCGACCTCACTCATAAATACGCCCGTCTGGGAGGCGATTGAGCGCAATTGGCGCAGTGGAAGTTCTCTCGCAGGATGTAGCGCGGGTGCTATGGCGCTCTCTGGAGATATTCCAAATTTTCGCAAACAGAGCGAGGTGGGGACGCAAGGGCTAAACCTCCTTCCTACGTTGCGCACCATCCCGCACTACAACAAATTCTTCGGCTGGATTCCAGATAGCGCAGCCAAGTTGATGGTTCGCGCGCCAGATGGAGTCTCTGTCATTGGAGTCGATGAGATGACCGCAGCGGTTGCGGGGCTTAGCCCTCGCACTAGTTACGAAACCCTCACCTTTGAAGTACGTGGAGTAGGTGGAGTTCATCTATTAAGAGGTCAAGCGACTCACAAATATGTACATGGTGAATTAGTTCAACTTCATTAAACTTAATTCATGATCAAGAAAATAAATGCATTCAATACCGGACTCGCAGCAAAGATAACTTCAGGTGTTGCGACCATGTGGTGCGCGTATGCATTTGCCGCGATCGCCTTAATCTCTCTTCCCGCTGCGTTAAAAACGGGCAACCTGATCACCATTGTTGCTTGGGTAGCACAAACTTTCTTACAATTAGTTCTCCTCTCCATCATCATGGTCGGACAAAATGCGGCGTCAGCATCGGTGGAGAAGAAGATCACCGAGACTCATACTGCATCTCTAGGTGAATTTGAATTGGCTAAGGAAGCCCGTTCCTTGAATCAGCAAGAGATCATCGAATTGAAAAAGATTGCCTCAGATATCCATCGCGTACTCAAAGATATCGAGTCCAAGTCCACCAAATGAAGGTTCGCACCACTCTTGACCATCGGTATATAAAGAGGTTTTTTCTCGCCCGCTTTATCTCCAATTTTGGAAACGGGATGGGTCCCATCGCGCTCGCTTTTGGAATTTTGCACTTGCCCCATGGCAGCGCCAAAGAACTCGGCTTTGTACTTGGCGCGCTAACGGTAGCAATGCTTTGCATGCTCCCCTTTGGTGGGGTAATCGCGGATAAATATGGGCGATTAAAAATGTTGGCTATCGCTGATGTAACGGGTGGTTTAGTCCTCATGGTGCAGGTCTACTTCTTCCATACTGGCCATGTTCCGATTGGCGCCCTTCTCTTTTCAAATATCGGTTTCGGCTTGATGTGGGGAATATTTTGGCCCGCATTCTCCGGCGCGCTCCCCGCCCTGCTACCAGAAGAGCAGTGGCAACAGGGAAATGCGATAAATCAATTCATCCAAAACTTCGCTCTCATTAGCGGAACAGCTGTCGGCGGATACTTGATCAGTGCATTTGGAAGTACCGCCGCACTTTTCATAGATGCACTTACTTTTATAGTTTCGGGCTCATTGGTAATCAGCTTTAGACATCTCACTCCTGCGCGCGCTGAAACCGGAACCTCGGTTCGGGTGGATATGCGTGAGGGTTGGAGAGTCTTCTCTTCGTATCCCTGGATCGTCATCACGGTTGCGGGTTTTTCCTTTGTGGTGATGGTCTGGGCAGGAGCACAAGATGTCCTTGGCCCCGTCATAGCCCTGAAACACTTTCACGGCGCCAAATCATGGGCAGTGGTGATTACCTGTGAATCCATCGGATATGTAGTCGGCTCGCTCTTGGCTCTCAGAATAAGAATTAGATATCAGATGCGCTTTCTGACTTTAATCTCCTTGACCCTTACCGCATACCTTGTAGTCCTCTCCAAGCCCGAACCTTTGGCGGTCATTTGTGTTGGCGCTTTCTTCTGGGGCATCACACTTGACCTCTGGGGAGCGCTCTGGGGCACCGCATTCCAGCGCACCATCCCTCGCGAAGCCCTCTCTCGCGCTTCCGCCTTCGACGGAATGGGAACAATGCTCTTGCGCCCGGTTGGCCTTGCCATTGCCGGTCCGCTAGCTAGCGTCCTAGGCGTAAGTCACACTATTCTCATCTTCGCCGGAGTCTCGCTTCTTGTTATCGTGACTCTTCTGGCGATACCCGCGGTCTGGAGCATGGAGTTACCGGAATCTCTCTCAGAGAATTCATAGGAACGACTGCGTATTCTTTAGGTTCTAACGGATTAAATAGCGACTAGGTAAATTCATGACGAAAGGGATAATTTGATGGCAATCTTCCAGAAGATCAATGGCTTGAGCACTATTTCTAAGCTCACCATCGGCTTCATAGCCGGGGCTACCGCAATTGGTGGAGTAGCTACTGCTGCTAATAGTTTGACCACATCCAGCGTTATCACCGCATGCGCCGATAACAACACAAACGCCTTGTATGCCAGCACGACCGGAACCTGCACCGGAAATAGGACTGCAGTGAGCGTTGGTAACGGATCCATAAAAAATATCGTTAATAAAGTTGCGCCATCAGTTGTCACGGTTGATGTTCTTGATAGCAGCGGCACGGGCGATACGGGCTCAGGCGAAATCATTAAATCAGATGCAACAGGTTCGTATATTGTGACGAATAATCACGTCATTGATGCGCTAACCGTCGCGGGAAATTCTTACACCCTCAATATCGATTTAAATAATGGAACCAAGATTCCCGCCACACTTGTTGGGCGCGACATCTCTTATGATCTAGCGGTTTTACATGTGACGACCCCAAACCTTCCCGCCATTGCAATCGGTGACTCATCAACAATTTCGATAGGAGATCCGGTTATAGCTTTTGGTTCCCCACTGGGATTAACAGGCACTGTCACTGCCGGAATTGTTTCGGCTCTTAATCGGCCGGTAACAACTCAGAGCACCAACTCAACGACCCAGTCTTACGTGGACGCAATTCAGACCGATGCCGCGATCAATCCTGGCAATTCCGGCGGTCCATTGACGGATTCTCAAGGCCGCATGATTGGCATTAATAGTGCGATCGCTTCCAATGCATCAACGGGTAGCACCGCTGGGTCTATCGGGCTTGGCTTTGCAATTCCAGTAAATGAGGCGCAGCGCACCATCAACGAGATCATCACAAGTCCAACACACACATCAACCAGACCCGTCCTTGGTGTCTACTTTGATCAGAACTTCACTGGAGTTGGCGCAAAGGTATCCCAGCTCGTTACCGCGGGAGCAGCAGAGAAGGCAGGCATTCTGGTTGGTTCTATCATCACCAATATTGGCGGAAGTCGAATCCCAGATGCAGAAACGGCGATTGTTCGGATTCGCTCATATGCACCAGGGAGCACCGTCTCAATTACTGCAACGCTTCCAAGCGGGGTCAGTAAAGTATTTACCGTTACCTTGGGGTCGGCACCTTCGAATTCTTAAGGGGTTCAATCCGTGACAGACTATAGGTAGTGAATTTACTTAACTTAGAGTCGGTCTCGAAAGCCTTCGATATCCGCCCACTCTTGGATGGCGTCTCACTCGGCGTCGCACAAGGTGAGCGGATAGGCGTGGTTGGCCGCAACGGTGATGGCAAGAGCACGCTTCTGAAGATAATGGCGGGCACCTTAGAACCCGATGAAGGACGCGTCGCTAAATCCAATGCGGTTCACATAGGGATACTCAGCCAAGCCGATAATGCGGCAGCTGGAGCAACAATTCGTGAGGTGGTCCTAGGGGACCTGCCTGTTCACGAGTGGGCGAGCAATAGTCGTATCCGTGAGGTCCTCCAAGGCCTCTTCGACGGACATAGCGATGACCTACTCGATCGTAAATTCCACTCCCTCTCTGGTGGTGAGCGTCGTCGCGTCAACCTCGCCAAATTACTAGTTTCCGATCTCGATCTCATCTTGCTCGATGAACCCACAAACCATCTTGATGTTGAAGGTGTGGCTTGGCTTGCATCACATTTAAAGTCGCGCATTGGCCTCTCGGTCGTAGTTATTACACACGATCGCTGGTTCTTGGATGAGATCTCGGATCAAATATGGGAGGTAGTTGGGGGCAAGGTTCTGGAGTACGAAGGTGGTTACTCCGCTTTCGTACTGTCTAAGGCCGAACGCTCTCGTCAATCTTCGGTCGAAGATAGCAAGCGCAATATGTTGATTCGTAAAGAGTTGGCCTGGTTGCGTCGAGGAGCACCTGCGCGAACATCAAAACCTAAGTTTCGTATCGATGCGGCAAATACCTTGATCGCAAATGAACCCCCACCTCGTAATGAGGCTGAACTGCTTAACTTTGCAGCCAACCGTCTTGGTAACACAGTGTATGAGTTGCATCAAGCCACCATTAAGGCCGGCGACTTAGAATTGCTCGAGAAGATCTATTGGAATATTGGACCCGGAGATCGCATCGGAATCGTTGGCGTTAACGGTGCTGGTAAGACAACACTCATGAAGGTACTCAATGGCGAAGGGAAGGTCTTTGCCGGCAAACTAGTTACTGGAGTAACTGTCAAAGCCGCTTATTTGTCGCAACATCTTGAGGAGTTAGATCCCACTTGGCGCGTTCTAGAGGCCGTGGAAAAAGTTGCGAACCGAGTTCAGTTAGGAAACGGCAAAGAACTATCTGCCAGTCAACTATGTGAGCGTTTAGGATTCAATAAAGATCAACAGTGGACTCCTGTCGGAGATTTATCTGGTGGAGAACGCCGCCGCTTACAACTCACGCGCCTACTCATGGATAGCCCCAATGTATTGCTTCTCGATGAACCGACAAACGACTTTGATGTCGAAACTCTCACCGCACTAGAAGATCTATTAGATTCTTTCGGCGGCAGCCTCTTGGTTATCTCGCATGATCGCTATTTCTTAGAGCGAGTCTGCGATACCTTCGTTGGGTTGGTCGGCGATAAGTCACTCCGGGATTTACCACGTGGGATTGATGAATATCTGGAATTGCGTCGCTCTACTTTATCTTCCTCCAATAAAGAGTCTGGCGCCAAGAAAGAGTCGAGCATTCTGGAACAGAAGGCTCTCAAGAAAGAGATTGCACGTATTGAGAAGCAGATGGAGCGGCGGCTAGCGCGTATTAACGAGATCTCTTCCGAGCTTAACTCGGTAACCGCCGACCACAATAAATTGATTGAACTTCATACCGAACAAGAAAATTTGCAGCGAGAATATGAAGAGCTAGAGACAACCTGGTTAGAGTTGAACGTCTCTTAATTGCTGCGCTGATTGTTCTGGCTTCATATCCATAATGAAAGCCCCCATAGCGGCTTCGGACCCCGCCAGGTACTTAAGTTTTCCAGGTGCGCGTCTAATGCTTGTTATCTGCCAATGTAAACCCAGCACATCTCGTCCAACGCGAATCGGGGCTTGGTGCCATCCCGCTATATAGGCCATGGGAATTCCAAAGACTCCATCGAGGCGGAGCAAGACCTCTTTTGCAACTTCCGGGAATGCATCAGCGACGGTATCGGAGAGCTCGGCTAAATCTGGAACAAATACCTTGGGCGCTACATGAATTTCAAAGGGATAGCGGGCAGCGAAGGGAACATATGCGATCCAATGCTCATTCTGCGCAATTATTCGCACTTCATCTTTGATCTCGCGGTTAATAATGCTTGTCAGCACCGGAGTCTTTGTTTTATCAAAATGCTCTTGCGCGACCTGCAACATCTTGGCAGTTCGTGGAGTTATAAAAGGGTACGAGTAAATTTGTCCATGTGGATGGTTGAGTGTTACCCCAACCTCTTCACCACGATTTTCGAAGACAAATATCTGCTCCACATAGGGCAACTTAGAAATCTCACGAGTGCGATCGATCCATGCCTCTAGTACGGTGCGCATTTGTGCCAAATCTAGACTTCCGAAACTTCCATCGTGCTGATCGGAGAAAACTACGACTTCGCAGCGCCCTGTGGCTTGAATGATTTCGGGCGGAAGCTGATCTGATGGCGCGGCAAAAGATGGAGAACGGTTTTCAAAGACCACGACTTCGAAAGCAGAGTCAGCGATTTCGGTGCCGAAGTCGGTCTTGGTCGGGCAGAGCGGACAGAACTCTTTAGGGGGCAAGAATGCACGCGTTTGGCGATGAGCCGCCATCGCGATCCATTCACCGGTAAGAATATCTTCGCGCATGTCACCCGGAAGCGGGCGGGGCTCAAAGGGTCGCGAATCAACTGCGGTGCGGCCAATAGTATTCCGGTCATAATAAAAAATCTGCCGACCATCAAACATTTGAAGTTCGGTACGCTTCACAGAGGTCATGGTGAGATCTTAATCCATGCGGCTCTATCGCTAGGATTGCCGCATGAATTCTCCAGTGTGGTGGCGCGATGCCGCGATCTATCAGGTGTATCCGCGTTCCTTTCGCGATAGCAATGGGGATGGAGAAGGTGATCTGCAAGGTGTCATCGCTGGATTGCCATATCTGGCGGATCTCGGAGTGGATGCCATCTGGCTCAGCCCCTTCTATAAATCCCCCAATAAAGACGGTGGATATGATGTATCTGATCCACGAGATGTTGATCCACGCTTTGGAACGCTGGCAGATGCTAAAGATTTGATTGCAGCCGCGCATGCGCATGGCATTAAATTCATCACGGATATCGTTCCTAATCACTTTTCGGCCGATCATCGCTGGTTCCAAGAGGCGCTCGCCGCCCCTAAGGGTTCGATCGCAAGGTCACGCTTTCACTTTTACGACGGACGCGGCGAGAACGGCGAGATGCCTCCTAATAACTGGATATCAATCTTCCGCGGCCCGGCCTGGACTCGAACCCCAGATGGGCAGTGGTACCTCCATCTCTTTGATTCCAGCCAACCCGATCTCAACTGGGATAACCCTGATGTTGCGGCAGATTTTGAAGAGACTCTGCGCTTCTGGCTCGACCTAGGAGTAGATGGATTTCGCATCGACGTCGCACACGGTTCAGTGAAGGAAGATATCTTGATCGACCATCGCGACCCAGAGCGCTTGGTTGATGCACTGCGTTTGGATTTTCTGGAAATAAGCGAAGCGGAACGAGCTGGATTATTGGGCGATATCCCCTTCTTCGATCGCGAAGGCGTTCACGACATTTATCGCTCGTGGCGCAGAATATTGAATGAATATTCCGGGGATCGGATGGCGGTCGCAGAAGCGTTTGTTTATCCTTCCAGTCGAGCCGCGCGGTATGTACGACAGGATGAGCTCAATCAGGTCTTTAACTTTAATTTCATGATGCTGGGTTGGGATGCAGCGGCGATGAAAGCCAGTATTGAAGGCACTCTCGCCGAGTTAGTGGATGTGAAGGCTCCTGCTACCTGGGTACTTAACAACCATGACACTCCTCGTGTTGTGACCCGCATCGGCAGCGCTCGCAAAGCACGTGCGCTCGCAATGTTGACTCATTCTTTGCCAGGCGGAATTTACATTTATCAAGGTGAAGAGTTGGGATTGCCCAGCGCAGATCTTCCCGATGCAGCGCGTCAAGATCCGGCCTTTATTCGTAGCGGTGGCACCGATAAGGGGCGCGATGAGTGCAGAGTGCCTTTGCCATGGAGTTCCACGCTTGCGAATTACGGATATGGCGCAGGTAAGCCGTGGTTGCCACAGCCATCTGATTGGGCGCAGTACGCGATGGATGTCGAAGTTAAAGTTCCGTCGAGTAGTTGGACGCTCTACAAGAAGAGCCTCGCTCTTCGTCACTCTCATCCCGCACTTGGCGGTGAAGGAGTCCCAACGTGGATAGATGCCCCTCTGGGTGTAATGCACTTTACGCGTGAACCGGGGTTAGAAGTTGTGGTGAACGCAACGGATGAAAGAGTGACTGTTGCTGTTTCAGGAACCTCTATCTTGCTCGAATCGGCAGATGGAAGTTCACTGCAGGATGGTCGGTTGGCTATCGCAGCCAACACAACCATCTGGTTACAACACTAGTTATTTAACTGAACCCGCGAGCAATCCGCGGACAAAATAGCGCTGCAATGAAAAGAAGACAGCGAGTGGTACCAAGATCGTAATAAAGGTACTCGAGGTCAGAAGTTCCCAGTGACTTCCCCATGTCCCAGCAAGTCCGGCCAACTTGTTGTTAAGTGGATCAATTCCCTCGGTGCCACCTGTAAAGGTGAGCGCTACGAGCAGGTCATTCCAGACCCAGAGGAATTGGAAGATAGTGAAGGCAGCAATTGCGGGAATTGAGAGCGGCAGCACGATGCGACGAAAGACCACAAAATGGCTGGCGCCATCTACATTGGCAGCTTCCATCAATTCTCTTGGGAGAGAGGAGATGAAGTTGTGCAAGAGGTAAATTGCCAATGGCAGAGCAAACATGGTGTGAGGAACCCAGATTCCTAAAAATTTTCCAGCAATGTGGAGTCCCGGCACAAGTGTGTAGTGGCCAAGATGCACGCCAGTTGTGAAGAGGTTGAGGAGTGGAACAAGTGCCAACTGGATTGGAACAATCTGCAGCGCAAAGATTCCGTAGAAAACTGCATCGCTGCCACGAAACTTCACCCACGCTAGGCAGTATGCCGCCATCGTTGCGATGGTAATTGGGAAGATCACGGCGGGAATTGTGATGACAAATGAGTTGATGACATAAGGCAATATGCCGTTAGGAATTCCGCTTACCGTACTCGTACTAAATATTGCAGAGTAATTTCCCATCGTGAAGTGCGGATGGACGAATAGATTCCACCAGCCATTGGCAGAGATATCTGCCTTAGGACGGAAGGAGGTCGCGAATAGGCCCAAGGAGGGGATTGTCCACACCACAGCGATAATCCATACGGTGATGGTCGCCCAACGACTTCCAAAGAGTTGTCGCCCAGCGTTATGGTCTGCGAGTTTTGGCGCTTTGTTCCGAGTTAACAGGCTCATGCGATTGTCCGCTCTCGACGTAGGTTGAAGATGTTGTAGCACAAGACTGGCAAGACAAGTACAAAGAGAACGATCGCCATGGCCGCACCACGCCCGGCGTCATAACGGATGAAAGTCTCGGAGTACATCTCATTTGCGAGGACCGAGGTACCAAAGTTTCCACCAGTAGCCGCGCGAACGATATCGAAGAGTTTAAGGGTTGCGACCACCATGGTGGCGAGAACTACGATGAAGGTAGAGCGAACCATAGGAAAGGTGATCCCGCGGAAGAGTCGCCATCCAGTGGCGCCATCGAGCGCAGAAGCTTCCACGACATCTGTAGGAACATTCTTAATCGCAGCGGACAAAATCACCATAGCAAAACCTGTTTGTGACCAGATGAATATGATCATTAGTAAAAAGGTATTGAGAGGTTGCGTGAGCAACCAGTTAGTCGGTTCAAATCCTAGATGCCTTGCTACTGATGACATCAAACCTACTTGAGGTTGATTTGGATTGGCATATTTGTAGACGAAAGCCCAGGTGATTGAAGCGCCCACGAAGGAGATAGCCATCGGCATGAAGATCAAGGATTTTGCAATCGATTCACGACGCATACGATCGAGGAGAACTGCTAAAAGTAAGCCCAAGCCGGTCGTAACGATTGGTGTGAAGAGAATCCAGAAGACGGTATTTCTGAGAACGATGCGTTCACTCTCATCAGTGAAGAGCCAGGTATAGTTACTAAAACCCACCCAACTGTGTGAGGCCGAACCCTTAAAACTTAGCAGCAGGGTTCTGATTGCCGGTCCAAGTAGGCCAAAGAGAAGCAAAATAAGTGCGGGGCCGAGAAATACAAAAATTGCGATAGGGCGTTGCTTCTTGCCATTGGCTTTACCAGCAATAAAGAAGATCACCGAGAGGACTGCTAAAAAGATTGCAATCGAGGCAAACATCTGTCCAAGCTTGGGGAGATTATCGCGCCAGAAACTAGACATGGACTCTCTTTCATCTACTGAAATTGATTGTAAAAGGCGATATTAACTTGATTTAGTTATATAAGTAATGGCGGGGGCTTCTCGGCCCCCGCCATTACTTGGACCTGCAGTTTAATTGATTAGTTTCCTGCTGGCCAAGCTGAATCGATACGCGAAGCAACTGTCTTCACAGCTGTTCCATTTGCGAACCAATCAGTGAAACCAGTCCACATAGCGCCGTTTCCGATAGCAGCTGGCATTGCGTCAGATGCATCGAAGACGAAGGTTGAATGTGGATCAGAGAGGTACTTAGCTGACAATGCATCCAAAGGATTGGAATACGTTGCAGCAGGTACGCCACTGTTAGCGCTCAACCAGCCACCGTTTGAACCAGCAGCCTTAACGCGCGTGATTGCCCATTGTGGTGTTGAGAGGAAGGTCTGCACTTCAGTTGTTGCCTTGGATGAGTTGAAGGCGAGGTAGAACTCTCCGCCACCCTCTACAGGTGTTGTTACAGCTGGGTTGATACCTGGGAGGTAGTAAACCCATGCATCACCAGTTGGTGAAACAACAGAATCCTTTGGCAATGAAGCAGCGATGAACGATGCTTGCTGTAGTTGCATGCAAGCACCTGAAGGAATTCCGGTGACTGCATCCTGGAATGATGTTGTAGCAATGGTCGAAACCTTGCCAACATACTTGGAGTTACCCATCCAGTTCAACACAGTGTTCATTGCGTGAATGATTGGAGCATCTGAGAACTTCACCTTGTGTGAGATCCAGTTGTTGTAGACAGTTGCACCGGCTTCGCGGACAACTACCTCTTCTAGCCAGTCAGTTGCAGGCCATCCGGTAGCTCCACCAGAACCGATACCGCCGCACCATGCTGTTTGACCAGCTGCAGCCATCTTGTCTGATTGTGTAAACATCTGTGCCCATGTTGTTGGGACGGTATAGCCATACTTAGCGAATTGCTTTGGTGAATACCAAACCAATGACTTCAAGTTAGCTGAGTTAGGTGCTGCGTAGAAGGTTCCGTTAACAGAACCTAGGTTACGCCAGCTCTTTGACCAGTAGCGGTTGATGTTGTTAACAACTGCTGAAGGAGCTGCGACAGCTTTACCTGTTGCAACCATCTGGGCGATTAAGCCTGGCTGTGGAACCAAAGCGAGATCTGGGGCAGTGCCACCAGCAACGCGAACTGGAAGCTGAGCTTCGAATTGATCGGAACCGTTCCAGTTAATCTTGATACCTGTGCAAGCGGTGAAGTCCTTAGAAGCTGCGGCATAACGAGTGAGCTCGTCGCCAACAACTGATGTGAATACTTCAACGGTCTTGCCCTTTTGAACGGCATAACCCGAACCAACGTTTGCGCAGTTTGCTGCCGAAGTTCCAGCATAAGCTGCAGGAGCAACAAATGTTGCAACAAGCGCAATGGTCGCTGTGGCTACGCCAGCAAGCAAACCTTTTTTGCTAATGGACATATTTATTCCTTAAGGGGTAATCGCGGTCCAAGCTCCCCATGAAGATTGATTCCCGCGGTGTGGGTATATTATAAGAGAGATTACTTGATTGACCCAGTCAGAGGCAGTTCAAAAACGCTTAAAAGCCCTATAAATTAATAACAATTGGGTAACGAAGATGCTTTATAGACTGTTCGTCTTTATTACCCGAGAGTACCAATGAGCTGACTCTTTCAAGAGCCGTTCCTGGGAGTCGTAGTCAACATAAATTATTCCAAAACGTTTTTGATAGCCGAGAGACCATTCAAAGTTGTCCATCAGTGACCATTGGAAGTAACCGCCTATGTTTACCCCTCGGTCGATGGCATTCAAGATGGCATTGAGGTGCTTATCTAAATATGAGATGCGGCGAAGATCATGGATCTTCCCGGAGTCATCTGGAGCATCGGGATACGCGCAACCATTCTCTGTAATGAATATCTGTGGGAGTCGTGCTCCAAATTCTTCATACCAGCGAACCAACAGAATGGTTAGACCTTCGGGAGTGATGGGCCAACCCATGTCGGTTAGTTCACCTTGAGGTGTGGTGTCAATTGTTAAACCTAAGAGCGCAGAGTTATCGAACTGAACCGTCTTACCTTCATCACTCGGGCCAACTCTGGTATCAAAGTAATAGTTGATTCCGAGCCAATCGTTCTTGGTCTGCGCCAATTCCATATCCCCCGGAAGAATTGCATCGAGGAATTCATCGCCATATTCGTCGATCAAAATCTGCGGATACTTGCCGTAGAGGATTGCATCCATCCACCAGCGATTTTGCACTGCATCCAAGATTTCAGCTGCGCGCGCCTGATCTGGGTCAGATGGATCATCGGCGGGATAATCTGCCTGGTTAAGTACCGGACCTATCTTTAAATCAGCGCGGACTGCCCGCATGGCGTTAACTGCTGTGGCATGTGCGATAACAGTGTGATGAGCCACTTTGAAGGCGGTGGGCCGGTCAGAGATTCCCGGGGCATGCACCCCGATTCCGTGCCCGAGCCAAGCGACGCACCACGGCTCATTAATAGGAGCGAAGTGCTTAACGCGATCGCCAAAGTGTTCGGCAACAGCTGCCGCATATTTTCCGAAGGCGGCGACGGTATCCCGGTTGCGCCATCCCCCTTTATCTTCCAAGGCCTGCGGAAGATCCCAGTGGTAAAGGGTGATGTAAGGGGTAATCCCTGCAGAGATAAGCGTGTTAATGAGGTTGTCGTAGAAAGCGAAGCCGCGCTCTTCGCGTACTTCATCACCGTTGGGAAAAAGGCGGGACCACGATATTGAAAGCCGATAGCCCGCAATTCCGAGGCCCTGCATCAATGCGATATCGGATGGGTAGCGATGGTACATATCGCAGGCGATATCTCCACTGTCGCCGTTATCCGTTTTACCGGGAGTGTGAGAAAAGGTGTCCCAAATTGAGGCGCCTCGTCCATCTTCGGTAACTGCACCTTCAACTTGGTAGGCCGCAGTAGCGGCGCCCCATAGAAAATTCTCTGGGAAATTTCTCACGTGATCCCCTTATTGCTTCGACAACTTAAGACAGGGGAAGTTTAGTGGGCAGATGCCCGAACTGCAGCCGCCACAGAAGTTACCACCCGAGGATCAAAGACACTTGGGACGATGAAGTTCGCGTTGAGTTGATCAGCGCTAACGCAATTAGATATTGCGTATGCCGCCGCGACCAACATCTCGTCCGTAATCTTATGGATCCGACCATCCAATAGACCTCGGAAGATGCCAGGGAAGGCGAGGACATTATTGATCTGGTTGGGGTGATCGCTCCGGCCCGTTGCAACGACTGCTGCGTACTTGCGAGCGATTACGGGATCGATCTCTGGTTCTGGGTTTGCCAAAGCGAAGACAATCGAACCTGGCGCCATAGATGCGACATCGGATTCGGTTAAGACATCAGGTGCGCTTACTCCGATAAAAATATCCGCTCCGACCATTGCATCACTCAGGGAACCGCGGAATTCACCTGGATTGCAATTGTCAACGAACCAGGTGCGCATTACATCGTCATCCGGCTTGTTCTCAAAGACCAACCCATCTCTATCAAATCCAATAATATTTGCGGCTCCACATTCGACAAGAAGACGAGCGACCGCGGTGCCAGCTGCTCCTGCGCCGCTCATAACAATCTTGCTATCAGCAAGGTTCTTCTTCACAAATTTCAGCGCATTCGTCAATGCGGCGAGAACTACGATGGCGGTTCCATGTTGGTCATCATGAAAAACCGGAATGTCCAGCAGCTCGCGCAATCGGCGTTCAACTTCAAAACAGCGCGGAGCAGATATATCTTCAAGATTGATTCCGCCGTAGACCGGAGCAATGATCTGCACGGTACGGACGATCTCATCAACATCTTGCGTATCCAGGCATACCGGCCAGGCATCGACATCTGCAAAGCGTTTGAAGAGAGCCGCTTTACCTTCCATAACTGGAAGCGCTGCTTCGGGACCGATATTTCCCAGGCCAAGAACGGCCGATCCATCTGTAACTACTGCAACGGTATTTCGTTTGATTGTTAAACGGCGAGCGTCGGATGGGTCGGCGGCAATAGCTTGTGAAATACGCGCCACTCCAGGCGTATAAGCCCGGGATAAATCGTCGCGAGTTTTTAGCGGAACTTTAGAAGTGACCTCGATCTTGCCTCCGAGGTGTAATAAGAAGGTTCGATCACTTACTTTACGAACTGTGAGCAAGGGATTTTCTGAGATTGCGGCGGTGATGCGCTCGGCGTGTTCGCTATCTAGGGCATCACAGGAGACATCTACGGTTACTCGATCAATAAATGATTCAACGACGTCTAGCGCGGTAATTGAAGCGCCAGCTGCGCTGATTGCGGCAGTTACTTCAGCAACAGGTTGTGCTGAAGGAGGACCTTCTACGCGAATTGTTATTGCATAACCAGGACTGGTTGATGCCATTACACAACTCCGTAGAGTCGGTCGCCGGCATCGCCGAGACCGGGAATGATGTAACCCTTCTCATTTAATTTTTCATCGAGAGCTGCGGTGACCAGAGTTAGATTGGCTGTCGAACCCGCGAACTCTTTCTCCAAGGCGGCAACACCTTCGGGTGAAGAGAGAATGCAGATCATTGTTATGTCCGTGGCTCCTAGATCAATTAAATAATGAATTGCAGAGATCAAAGTTCCGCCGGTAGCAAGCATTGGATCTAGGACGAAACACTCGTGGTTGTGTAGATCTTGCGGGAGGCGATTGGCATAGGTCTTGGCCTGCAGAGTGTGTTCGTCGCGGACCATTCCCAAAAAGCCCACCTGTACAGAAGGCATTAGTCGGAGCATCCCCTCGAGCATCCCTAGGCCCGCTCGCAAGATTGGAATAACGACGGCGTCGGGCTTAGCCATCACCGCGCCGTGGGCGATTGCAACCGGGGTCTGCACCGTCACGGGAACGGTCTTCACATCGCGAGTGGCTTCGTAGGCGAGCAAGGTGACAATTTCGCCAACCAGTTCCCGGAAGATGGATGAGGGGGTCGTCTCATCGCGAAGCACTGTGACCTTGTGGGTGATGAGTGGGTGCTGTGCTACATGAACTTTCACGAACCCGACTTTACCCGTGGAATCCAACCTTGTCGCGTATCCCAATCAGTGGGACGATGGTGCTATGACGAACCAGGCTGAGTTCAACAGTGATGACTTCGGCGTGATCGCTTGGCGCGAAGATGGAGTGTGGCGCGCCTCACGACTTGTCCATACGCGCGATCTCGGTTCCATTATGGACCAGTTAAAGGCACAGCAAGGCGAGGGCGGATCTATAGCCCTGATCGCCGTTGACGAAGAATTCTTTCTGATAGCTCGATGCGCTGGACCAACGATGCAGATGATGTTGAGCGATGTGACATATGCCGTCGAATATGAAATCGCTGCAGACCTGATTGATGCGCTAGATCTCCCCTATCCAGAAGATGATGATGACCCACAGCCAGGTGGCGATGTCGATCTGCTCGCTGACTTCGGAATTAGCGCAATGGATCTAGAAGTCATGAGTGATGATTTAGAGATGTACCCGGAAGAGCAGATCACTCTGCTTGCCGGTCGTTTAGGTTTCGGTGATCAGTTCGAACAACTCTATGATCGCAATTAATGGTTGATTATCTACCCTTGATGCGTGAAGCGATTGCGATCGCAAAGCTTGCGCTCGCAACCGATGATGTTCCCGTAGGCGCTTTAGTCATCAACCCCGCAGGGGTATCTGTCGGACGTGGAAGCAACCAAAGAGAGGTTGACCGGGATCCGACCGCTCACGCCGAAATTGTGGCGCTCCGCGAGGCCGCCTTAGAGCAAAATAATTGGCGTCTCGACAATTGCACGCTAATTGTGACCTTAGAGCCCTGCGCCATGTGTGCGGGGGCAATCGCACAATCACGGATAAAGACGGTGGTTTTTGGGGCATGGGACGAGAAAGCCGGAGCCGTCGGTTCGGTCTGGGATATCTTGCGTGATCCGCGCAGTCCACATCAGATAGAAGTAATAGCTGGCATTTTGGAAGATGAATGCGCTGCGCTCTTGCGGGAATTTTTTAAAGAGAAGCGTTAGGGCGTATCGTCACCCCTGGTGGCGTGTCTGAGTGGCCTAAAGAGCACGTCTCGAAAGCGTGTGTTGGGTAACCAACCGTGGGTTCAAATCCCACCGCCACCGCCATACATTTTGCGATACTAGTGATTGATAATGATTTCGTACGATGGATTGAGAATCACTAGGTTGCCATCAGTTTCACCGACCATACCTTCAGCGCACAAAATGGATCCCACTTCGAGACCAGTGATCTCGCGCCGTCCAATAAATTGCAGAGTGATTCCGCCAGTTTCATCCCAGATCTCGATATCAACATGAGGAGTTGAATTCGCTGGAGCATTTCTGATGTTCGTCACATGTCCTTTGACATGGGCTCGATGGCGCCACTGTGCCGCAGCGATCGGGTGAATATCTTCTGCGTAATGGCTGGTCTCTTCAAGACTGATCGGTGCATCATCCAAACGGCGAGTTTGTGTTTTAACAGGTACTTCCTCTGTGAGGTCAGTCCCATGCTCTTCATGAACGACTATTTGTGAGCCTGTGATCATTCGTTCGACATCGAAAGGAATAATCGTTGCAACCACTCGGGGTAACTGGGAAATCGGATCCGCAATCGCTTCAGCGGTGCGATCGTGCATTAGTCGTCCGACGAAGCTTGAATACGAGCGCCGCGGCAACAACAGAGTGAGTTCTACGTCGGGAGATGCAGTCGCTCTGATCGCGTAATCCAGAGCAGCATTGGGAAGTCGACGATCCGGACAGTCGATGAATTCGAGCGCTACATCTGCAAGGGCAGGATTGAGCATCCAAGCCTTTTTGATCTCGTCGGCGTGCTGATCATCGAGAACGAAGTGAACCGCCGAAACGCTACGTGGGTTAACGCTGCGAGCGTAACGAACCGCTCCAACGGTCGCCAGATCGACAGTGTCAACGAGCACCGTTACCTCATGGCGTGAAATAGTCACTGCACGAGTATTGGCTGCATCAACTTTAAGAGCTGTTTGTTCTAAGCGGTATCTGCGATTGAGCCGGTTGAGTGCGTAGACAAGTACTGGAGTAATCGCCAAAACAACCCATGCGCCTTCGGTAAATTTAACAACCCCGAAAATTACAATGATTACTGCGGAGACAATTCCAGAGAGCAGATTTACAATATTTCGATAAGCCCAACCTTTTGTGCGTTCTTTTCGCGCTCTAGAGGCCATCCCGAAACCAACGAGAGAGAAACCGGTAAATACTCCTAAGGCGTAAAAGGCGACCAATCTATTAACGGAGCCACCGGTAACCAGAACCAAAGTGACCGCACCAGTTGCAAGAACGATAATTCCATTGGAAAAAGCTAAGCGGTGTCCGCGCTTGCTCAACTGCCGAGGCAAGAAGCCATCGTTAGCAACGAAGTTAACGAGATAAGGGAAACCAGAGAAGGCGGTATTTGCTCCGGTGATAAGAATTAACATGGTCGCAGCCTGGACGACATAGAACCAGACAGTTCCAAAGGTAGCGGTGCCCATTGTTGCTTTTACAACTTGAGATATCACGGTAGGTGAGCCAGATGTATAAGGCGTGGAGAATGTTCTGTGTGCAAAGTAAGAAACGCCAAAGACCATTGAGCCGAGAATGACAGACATGGCTACCAAGGTCTTGCGTGCGTTCACGCCTTCTGGGGTGCGGAAGAGCGAGACTCCATCAGAGATGGCTTCTAGTCCAGTGAGTGAAGAACCACCGTTAGCAAATGCCCGGAGCAGGATAAAGATCGCGGCAAAACTAAAGAGTCCTTGTGCATGGCCGATCGCTACCGCACCGTGCAGAGTCGACGGATCATATTGAGGCAGGGTGCCGCGGATAATGCGGTAAATGCCAGTTACAAACATAACGGTTAGCGAAATGACGAAGAAATAAGTTGGAAGTGCGAATGCGGCACCCGCCTCCTTGACTCCACGAAGATTTCCAAAAGTTAAAATTGCGATTACGAGCAGGGTCATCACAACTTTATAAGGTTGCAGCGAGGTGAATGTTGAGAGAATCGCGTCAATACCTGCCGACGATTGGATTGCGACAGTAACGGTGTAATCGAGCATCAAA